>JAISCL010000273.1 GCA_031265585.1 Tannerella sp.
TCAAGAGAATAAAATTCTCCCCAAACGAATGTGTAACTTCGGAAATTAACAAATCGACAAAGATATTACTCAAGCAAATGAAAATCTCTATTACCTAAAAAATTAGGGTTTGGGATTAAACATAAAGCTAAATATTTCTGTGCTATTCATGCCACAAAGATAATTGATTCCTGAGACTTACCCACACAAAACGTTATAGAGCCATTTTTTTTGATTTTTGCTTGCTATGAATATATTTGTGCGAAGCATTATACTGATTCCGTTTATTTTGGGGAATGTTCCGCTGTCCGGTTCCGGGGAGTCAGGCCTAGTGAGCCGGCTTGTTATAACCGGGCTTTTCGGATGATTTTCGGATCGCTTCTTCATCGATGGTGATCGTGCGGACATTTCTGTCGGAAAGGACATTCCGAACGATCTGTTCCATCATTTCCTTAAGTTCCTCAATAAATAAACCGGCTCTATAGGCGCCCTGTTCTATCCGGCGCAGTTTTTTTTCCCACTGGCCTGTCAGCTCGGCGCTTTTCAGCAATTCTTCCTGTATGGTATCGGTCAGTTCTACACCGGTCGGAGTTGCATACAGGTTTTTCCGTTCTTTACGTATATAATTGCGTTTGAATAGCGTTTCGATGATGGCGGCGCGTGTGGACGGGCGTCCGATCCCGTTTTCTTTGAGTGCGTCCCGCAACTCGTCGTCTTCTACAAATTTTCCGGCTGTTTCCATTGCCCGCAGCAAAGTCGCTTCGGTATACGGCTTGGGGGGTGTTGTCCATTTTTCGGCAAAATCGGGTGTATGTGGGCCGCTCTCATTTTTGACAAATTCGGGCAGTACTACGGTGTTTTCTTCCGGGCGCTGTTTTCCGTCGCTGTTCCGGCTGTTATCGTTCACCTGCTCTTTTTCTTCCTTTTCAAATATAACACGCCATCCGGGACTGAGGATCTGTTTACCGGTGGCTTTGAACTTCACTTCTTCAACCTCACCCAGTACGGTTGTGGTCGATATCTCGCAGTCGGGATAGAATGCGGCGATAAAGCGCCTTGCAACGAGGTCGTATACCCTGCGTTCGTTCTCCATCAGGTTACGCGCCGGTACGCCGGTTGGAATAATGGCATGGTGATCCGTTACTTTTGAATTGTCGAACACTTTTTTTGATTTTGGGATTTTAGCCGCCAGTAACGGAGCTGTGAGTGGCGTATAGTCAACCAGTCCTTTCAGTGTTTGCGGGACTTTGGGATAGATATCTTCACTCAGGAAAGTGGTGTCGACACGCGGATAGGTCGTCATTTTTTTTTCGTACAGGGACTGTATCAGCTTCAGCGTGTCGTCGGCAGAAAAGGCAAATTTCTTATTACATTCAACCTGCAGGGATGTCAGGTCAAACAGGCGCGGAGCCGATTCTTTTCCTCTCTTTTTTGTTACGTCCGTAATTGTAAACGGTTTATCCATTATCTTTTGCAGGAGTTCTTCTCCTTCTTCTTTTCGGGAAAATCTTCCCTGTACGGATGAAAAGGTGGTATCCCGGTAGACCGTTTTAAGTTCCCAGTAGGGTTCGGGCTTGAAGTTTTCAATTTCTTTCTGACGTTTTACAATCAAAGCGAGTGTTGGCGTCTGGACACGCCCGATGGATAAGACCTGTTTGTTTTGTCCGTAACGGAGTGTATATAAGCGTGTTGCATTCATTCCGAGGATCCAGTCCCCGATGGCGCGTGATAGCCCTGCTTCGTAAAGAAACTGGTATTCCGCCTGATCTTTCAGCGTCAGGAAGCCTTCCCGTATCGCTTCTTCCGTAAGCGATGAGATCCATAGGCGACGTACGGGACACTTGCAGCCGGCTTTTTGCATGACCCAGCGCTGTATCAGTTCTCCTTCCAGACCGGCGTCGCCGCAGTTGATGACCTCTTCGGCATGTTGAATCAGTGTTTCAAGTATTTTAAACTGTTTCCGGTAAGAGGGATTATCAATTAGCTTGATGCCGAAACGGGGTGGTATCATAGGCAGAAAACGTACATTCCACGATTTCCAGTCTGATGAATAGTCATGCGGTTCTTTGAGCGTACACAAATGCCCGAATGTCCAGGATACTTGGTATCCGTTCCCTTCCATATAACCGTCTTTTTTTTGCGTAGCTCCGAGAACTTCCGCAATTTCACGCGCTACACTTGGTTTTTCGGCGATGCATACTTTCATTTAATAATTTATTGTGAAGGATTAAAGACCCTTCCGGTTGTCAGTTTGTATAAAGCGTATCATTGATACTTTTAATGTATTGAAGGATTTCTTCCCGGCCTTCCGTTTTTTCGGATGAAGAGATCAGTATGGGAGGCAGTTCTTCCCATGTCTCAAACATTTTATCCCGGTAAATTTCCAGGTTTTCCGACAGTTTGCTTTTGCTGACTTTATCTGTTTTGGTAAATACAATTGTAAACGGGATCCCGTTTTCTCCGAGCCATTCCATAAACTCAAGATCAATCTTCTGCGGCTCGTGACGGCAGTCAATCAGTACAAAAAGGTTTGTTAGCTGTTCGCGTTCAAGAATATAGTCTTCTATTATTCTCCGTATATTTTCACGTCCAGATTTGCCCCGCTGTGCATATCCATAGCCCGGCAAATCAACCAGATACCAGCTGTCGTTGATTATAAAATGGTTAATTAACTGTGTCTTGCCCGGTTTCTGCGATGTCATGGCCAGTCCCTTGTGATCGGTCAACATATTTATCAAAGATGACTTGCCCACATTGGAACGTCCTATGAAAGCATATTCCGGCATCGTTCCTGCCGGACATTTCCGTACGTCCGTATTGCTTATGACAAATTTTGCGTTTTTTATTTTCATGCCTTCAAAATTAGGCGGCAAAGTTACGATTTTTTGTTGAAAAATGAAAAGGGGGTACAGAGCCAGGGTGCAATTCAAATTGTCGCATCCACTAAGCGGCTCGCCTCAGTGGCATTTTGAGAAAATCAATGACTTTCGACCACTGTTTATTCATGGATAATACCCGTAAGCGGAGCATGTTTTCGGCACCCCTTCGACTCCAGCGTTGTCCGGAGAGTTTCATTCTGCTTTGTATGACGGTTCGATGAGCGGATTCGATGGCGCCGCTCCCAATAATGCTACAACCCATATTCCGGTATTGTTTATAGCTCATGCGCTTTTTATTGTTTCCATAATAGTGTATTATTTTTTTCTTATCTTCCTCTTTAGCTGAGGTTAAACTTATATTATCAAGAACGTTCTCTACTTTGGAATCAGGCAATAATTCCTTTTGCCTCTCACACTACTGTTTTCTTTCCATCGCATCATGCACAAAGGCTTTGTCTGCAAATTCATACAGATGCTTCATGGCATGATAAAAATCAAGTATCGGACAGGAGTATGGGTAATGGTCGGCAATCCAGTCTTTTATCCATGTCGCTCCATCGGTGATAAATACCGGCCGGTGATCCGGCCTGCCGTAAGAATCGATTATTTTTTGAAGTCTTTCTCCAAAACCGTTGCTGCTTCCCAAATGAGCTACATATTGTGAGGCTGACAAATAAGAGAAATTACTGTCGGGATTCAGACAGTCAC
The DNA here is from genome assembly GCA_031265585.1 of Tannerella sp. Classification (GTDB taxonomy): domain Bacteria; phylum Bacteroidota; class Bacteroidia; order Bacteroidales; family Tannerellaceae; genus Tannerella. The sequence goes on from JAISCL010000273.1 coordinate 3,567, forward strand.
TCCCCTTGAAGAGTCTGCCCAACTTGACTTCTTTCCATGGTTCTTTCTCCCGCGTACACAGCATGGAACCGTCTATCTCCACATAGAGAACATCCGCTTTCGATAACGGGGGAAGGATACGTTCTGCCTGCTTCTCTTCTTCCTCTAAAGATGCTCCCACACGATCCGTAACCCGGTAAACCTGTGAAGGACTGACTTTAACCTGTGTGAACTTTTCCGGTATCTCCTCACTCTTTGCATAACACTCCAAATGGCCTGCATACGTTATCAATTCCTGCATGAACGGACTGATCGCAAACCCGTTAACTAACCCCTGCATATATGGATGAGATTTGTTGATGATTATTTCTCCGAATCTGGTAAGCGTTTTTTTT
>JAISCL010000305.1 GCA_031265585.1 Tannerella sp.
AAAACATGGAAACGCGATTAAAGAAATGGCGCAGTGGCATGGAAGCAGTGATCTCGAATTACAGGCGAAAATTCGAGATGTTTCGCTGCAGTTGGAAAGGTAGCGCCCACTTCCGACAGAAAGTATTATGGAGTGCCATCGCCTACAATATCCGAGTGATGACGGCGGCCGTAATTGCCGCTTTTCAGTAAAAGGCAGCGTGAAAATCCGGTAAACACAGGGATAGCTATGTCCCGGCGAATCGAAATTTCAGAAAAGTAGCGAAAAACAGAACAAAACAAGTGGATTTTTAGGCTGTCCTCCGGTTTTTCATGAAACTGACAAATATTAATCCGGACAGCAAACAATAAAAACTGAAAAAACTTGACTTTATAGACAGACACTAATTAACATTGTCACGGTGTTATTTTGCCATGTCTCGGTGTTTTTTAACACTGTCTCAATGTAATTTTGTGATATGTTCCGTTCCGCAGGGCGTTGTTCTGCATTATTGAGAACCACTCTTTCAGAACTTTCATGTTCCATACGGAATATAACCGGTGTATATGTTTTATTTTGCATTACTTAATGCTGCAAAGAGACATTATTTTAGCCCGTGCGAAGTATAAACACCCTCCAGCGTCAGCGTATCGCTGTCCTTCAACTGCGCGAGGGGGATGCTGAACGGCTTGTATCCGGAGGCGCTGAAAATATACTGCTCATAGTCCGTTCGCGAGGAAGTACCGGTTATGCCGTTATTTTCCTGACTGTTGCCGAATTTGTAGTGACGCACGGTCAGGAGATCGAAAGTGAGGCTACCGGCGGCGTCAGTTAGCAGGAGTTGCGTAAGATTGTCGCCCGGGTCGGTAGTCAGCGTGATCCGGCGCTTGGCGAGCGGCGTGCCGTCACGGTCTTTCAAGGTCAGGGTCTTACTTTCGCCATAGCGCATCTCCATTCGGCCGGTGCCGCCGAAGAAGTAGGGCGTCAGTTCGTTTTCGCCGAATCCTTCGTACTCTGTGTCAACCATCCGGTTATACCACGTGTCCCAGTACCAGAAACCGAGCCGGACGGGATAGAAAAATTCGCTGTCATGCTCGATTTTCTCCAGCCGGGTGCGGTACATCCGGACATTGTTGCAGATGCCGTAACCTTCGCCGATAACGAGCAGGTTAACGTTGCCAATAAGGCGGTTGTCCTCAAAGATAATCGGGTCGGCAAGGACGTCGCCATCCTTATTTACGGTGCTGCCGCTGAAGGTGACGGCGGCAAGGGCATTGTTGACGTCGTCGTTGTAATAGGGCCAGGGGTTGGCATTTGTCGCCCCGGCGGCGCCTTCGGGATTTCGGAGGTTGCCCGGCATGGCTTCGACTTTGACGGTATTGCGGCGGTAGACGAAGTTTTTGTCATGCACACTGTTGCTTGTCCAGATGCCGCGCGCCATCGTACAGCCGTCTTCGGCCTTGAGGACGATGGTATTGTCTTCAAAAAGCATGTTTTCGAGCGGTTTGCCGTCGTAGTTCGTCACGCGCATGCCGGCTACGGATGACCTGCGGCCGTATTCCTCGCTGCGCTGGGTGGGCGCGAAGCCGCGCATGTAAATGAAGTTGCCTTTCACGCGCAGGTTGTTCCCCCAGCCGATGCCGATCGGGAGGTAGCCCATGCCGAATATTTTGTTGCCTGTCACCTGCGTGTTGTCACCCGCGGTGAGGGAGAAACTGTTCGTGTCGAAACTGTCGGAATAGAGTTCGTTGCGGTCGACCTTCCCGGCGCTGCTGATCCCCCAGTGACGAAAGCGGCGCAGGGAGTTAAACGCGACGTCGTTCTGCCGGCTGTCGCCAACCCTCATGGCGCGGATGGCCAGGTGGCGGTCGTCAATAACGGTTCCCCGGTCGTAGAGCACGTTGTGGTGCACGTAGCCGTCGCCGGTAACCATGCCGCCCACGCTGTTGCCGTAATAATCCACCGTGATGCCGGCCACTTCGTTGTACGAGCCGCCCCCCATGTGATTCAGGTAAAGCGGGGTGAAACCGGTGCCGATAAATCCCGCTCCGCCGTTGCGTCCCTGCCTGATCGTGCCGTTCAGGATGCGGAAATTAAGGAAATTCCACAGCCCTGCCCGGACGCCGAACGTGGCTTCTTCGTTGTAGGCATAGTCATTCCACGCCGAGCCGACAACTTTTGGCGCGCCGTCGTCATAGATAATCGTATGCCCGTTGAGATCAAGCTCCACATTGTTCGCCTTGATGTTGATGGCCAGCGTAGGGACAGTCAGGTCGCGCGTAAGCACGTACCGGGCATTACCCTGCGTGAGGGTATAAGGTGCATCGCCTTCCATATCTTCGGGAATGCGGATGACGTCGGCGGTTAGCAGTCTGGTGGTAAACGTATAGTCGCCGGACGAGACCGTGACGCCGTCATAATCCTGCGCGACGTAGCGGTAATGGTACGTTTTGCCGGATTCCAGCCCTTTGATATAGTGCAGATGCTGGTAATAGTAGGACTCGGACTGGGTAGTGACATATCCATAGGCGGCGGTTTCACCGTATTCGATGACGGTTACAGTCGGGAGGTTGGTCGTAAAACCGACAGCGTGCGAAGTGTAAGAGTTGTGCTCCCAGAAACCGGCATCCTCGAACGTCAACGCATCGCCGAACGTTTCCCTGATAAGCGGCTCGGTCGCAGGGGCAAAGTTGGCCAGGCGATAGTTGAAGAAATACTCGTCCTCATTCTTTGGATTGGCAATGGCATGAGGCTTTGACAACCCCCCGCTACCGCCGAGACCGTCTTCCTCCCCGCCGTGATCCGGCACCTCAACAGAGCAGGCCGACAGGAAAATACAACTTGATAATACACATTTTACAGTCAACGATTTCATAATAACAGAACATGAAAAATTTGCACAAAAATACATGAAAAAAATGACATTTTCAACTGCACATTTATCGGATAGACAAAAAAATGATATTCCTCGCATAGGCAGAGCTTACCGGGTTGAAAGCATATAAGTAGTCGTACAACGTGTTTTTGTAAATTAATTCAAGTTGTTAGTTATACTTTTAGGCAATACAAAAAAGGTCAATCCGTTGAGAATGTGTCTTTGACGCACAAACTAAAACAGGATTGACCATGGTTACAAAAACCGTTGCAATATACGTATTTTTTGACGATATTCTCAAATCGATGGACTGTAAAGAGCCCGTAAATC
>JAISCL010000324.1 GCA_031265585.1 Tannerella sp.
CTAAAAATCCTCCCGCAACTATCACGGAGGATTGTTTGATAAAATCACGTCTGTTTGTCATTGTTACATCCTCCTTAACAGAATACCGTTTCCATGTCAATCACAGGCCAGGGCTTGGCGTTTTGCCATGCACCGCGGGTAAAGTCGGGTACGTCGACCGAGTTGCTCCGGTTTTCAAGGGAACGTTCGCTCAGTTCGGTGATGCACGACCAGGTTGCTGCATCGTATACGTCCTGATCCAGCGGCAGACCGTTGCGCAGGCAATAGATTAGCCGCCAGTCCATGATGTAGTCCATCCCGCCGTGGCCGCCGACTGCCTTCGCCTTTTCGCCGATGTATTTCGACAGCGGGTGTCCGTACTGCGCTATGATCGCTTTGAACTCTTCCGGCTTCAGGAACTCGTGCGTGTGCGGGTCGAGGGCGATTTTCTCTTCCGGATACTTGACCGCATAGCCTTTCGTGCCGCTGATTTTGTGGATGCGGTCGTAGGGGCGCGGACTGGTCGTGTCATGTACCACCAGCAGGGTATGGCCCTTGACGGTGCGGATCAGTGTATTGTTCATGTCGCCCAGCCTGTAGGTCGCCTTCGCTTCGGGCGAATCCTTGCCAAACGTGTTTTCGGCATAGAGCGTCAGTCCGTACTGGTTAGTGGACATCGAAGTCAGATAGTCGAAACGGTCGCCGCGGTTGATACCCATGATTTGAGCAACAGGCCCCAGACCGTGCGTCGGATACGGGTTGCCGTTATGAAGTTTGCTGTGTTCGAGCCGCCACATTTTGTAATAGCCGTTTTTATTATGCTTACGCCCCCGCAGGTCGTGGATGTAGGCGCCTTCGCCGTGATAGACTTCGCCGAAAAGGCCATTGCGCGCCATGTTGAGCGTAGCCAGCTCGAAGAAGTCGTAGCAGCAGTTTTCGAGCATCATGCAGTGACGCTGCGTTTCTTCGGCGGTATCGACCAGCGCCCAGCAGTCATCCACCGTATGTGCGGCGGGTACTTCCACGACGGCGTGTTTGCCGTGCTTCATGGCGTACAGGGCGACGGGAACGTGCAGATGCCAGGGCGTGGCGTTGTAAATGAGGTCAATGTCGTCGCGTTCGCAAACCTTTTTCCAGTCTTCTTCGCCCGTGTAAACGGCCGCTTCGGGACGTCCGAGTTTCTTCAGGCGTTCCTGACTGCCGGCGATACGGTCGTCGCGCAGGTCGCACAGGACGGCAATCTGTGTGCCTTCAATCTGCGACAGCCGTTCGACGGCACCTCCGCCGCGTCCCAGACCGATAACGGCTATACGTACTTCGGGAATGGGCGTGCAGCGCAAACCCATCACCGGTTTCCCCTTGCCCGGACGAGTGCCGGATATTTTTCCCGGCTCCGTCCCGCTGTTCATATTTTGCACTGCTCCTGCATAACTGCCTGTTACACCCAGCGCCAATCCCCCATACAGGGTCTTCTTCAAAAAATCTCTACGATTACTGTTCATACTTAAATTAATATGTTATAAATTACTTTCTTCACTTTATTTATATTAAACCGTTCCATTTTTGCAGGCGCATCACCCTGCCTGCATCAGGGTATAAAAAAAGCATGTAAACTCTTTATATACCGGTTTACACGCTTTTTTAATTGAAAATTGAAAATTGAAAGTTGAAAATTATTTCCTTCATTTTCAATTTTCAACTTTCAACTCCCCCAAGCTTCCATCCTGCACCCAATCTCCTTTCCGGAGAAAGCCAGGCCGAGCAGGATGATCTTTTTGCCTTTGCCCTGATATTTTCCGTAATAGTTTTTATCGTGAATCTGCTTTATTGCACGGCGAAGCAGGGTGGCCGTTTTTGTTTTTAAATGGTATTTCAATTCGCAGATGATGACGGTGTCGGTCTGTTCCAGTACGGCGTCGATGCGTCCCTGGCCGGTCAGCATCTCACCCTGCGCCTTGAAACCCAGTACGTTCATCCACGACAGGAAAAGCGAATGATAATACTTTTCGTTGCCGATTTGGATGTCGTACGGAATATCTTCGAGCATCGTGCGGACGCTTTGAGTGAAGCCGTCGGCGTCGAGCGACCGGAGCTGTTTGTCCATTGTTCTCATGAGAGGTTCCACCCGCGCCAGAGGATAGTAAGAAAACAGGCTGACTAAGTATTCCAGCAGGGACGTTCGGACTTCCCGGTTGGGAATGCCAAGCGTATACTGGGGCGTTTCACCTGTCGGCGTTATCTTTTTTACCGTCAGATAGCCGGTTTGAAACATCAGCGAGATGTTATCAATATTGTTCGGGTCGAAACTGTCGAATATTTTCGGAGAAGCTTCAACCGGCTCAAACACCAGGTCAATCTGGTCGCGCAGTTTCAACTGTTCCATCAAAAACGTGGGCGTTCCGCTGGCAAACCAGTAGTTAGAAATGATTTGGGTATCAAACATCAGCAGTGTTGAATACGGGTTATAAACCGCCGTTTTGCCATCCCATGTATAACCGTCATACCACCGGCGGATTTTATCCAGCAGGTTCTCGCGGGTGTCGCCTTCCTTTGCTACCATCGCATCAATGTATTCCGAAAAATAATGTTCCAGTTCTTCCTGTGTATATCCGCACAGCGTTGCGTACCG
>JAISCL010000339.1 GCA_031265585.1 Tannerella sp.
CTATACTGCTAATTAATAATAATTTTGTTAAGTTTCTCATAGCTAGTGAAAAGGATAAAACTTACTTGTTTAAGTATAATAATAATAATACAATTTGCAAGTTTTTTTTGACTTTTTTGAGAAACACTTGATTTCCAAAAGTAAACAGGTATAAGCAACCAACCCTATAAATTTATCTTTCTCATCACTCCACAATGCCTACCATCACCCCGTTCATCACCGAAACCGAACTCCAAACCATCTGCCAAACACTCGGTCGCCAAATCACCACCGACTATCAAGGGAAAACGCCACTCATCATAGGAATCCTGAAAGGGTGTCAGCCTTTTTTCTCTGATTTGGTCAGACAAATTACCCTCCCTGTAGAAATAAGTTACCTGAAAGTCCGCAGCTACACCGGCATCACCTTCAGCGGAGCGATTCATCTGGAATTAGACGCAGACATCGCTATCACCCACCGTGATGTCATCATCGTGGAAGACATTATCGACACCGGCACCACTATGACCAACCTCTACGCCTTCCTCCGCAGCAAACAGCCCAACAGCCTGAAAGTAGTAGCTCTCTTAGACAAGCCTTCCCGGAGAACCACAGATTTCCACGCAGACTGCATCGGAAAAAGTATCCCAAACGTATTTGTCACAGGATATGGACTTGATTATACTGTGCGTGGCATTCATTGGTATGCAGGTACGGTGCAGAGACGCGATGCATCGCGTCTCTACGGGGGCAGACATCTGTTTTCATCCCGCAATTTTAGCCCGCGCACAGTATAGAATGGACAGTATAGAAATTCATCCTTCCTGTTAGCTAATGAATGTATTCAATAAGTCAATTGATATAAACGTTACCGCACTCCTGCAGTACGTATCACGGTACTTTTGCGGTGCGAATCACGGCGCTCTCGCGGTACGTATCGCTGCGCCATTCCGGTACGTACCGCGGCATCCGTTTGGTACGTACCGCGACACCCGTTTGGTACGTACCGCGACACCTGTTTGGTACGTACCGCGACACCCTTCCGGTACGTACCGGAACACCTTCGCGGTACGTACCGGAACCGGGACATGAAAATAACTTGCATAAATTAGTGCAGGAATGGCCTGAAGCATCCTATCTGGTTGTGCGTTCTACCGGAATTTCCTTTATGTTTTTGCGGATTTTCCGGCCGAATACGAAACGCGGTACGATGTCGGTAATCATGTTTGCCGTCGCATCTTCCGGAGCGGCCACGCCGTCGCTTTTCATTGTGACGTGCATGTAGCCCAACTCGCCCAGGTGAACGTTGAAGCCCAGGCTCATATACTCTTCCGCCTTTTTGAACAGGCGGTTGACGGCCATCCGGGCTTCGTCGCGGCTGAGCGTCGTATCCGCGCAGATCGCGTCCAGCAACTGTTCCAGCGTAATCGTCCCGCGCGATACGGCAAAGGCATAATACAATGAATCCGCCTGCCTGTTCTGCGGATTTTTTCTCGGCGTAATGTTATACGGTAAACTCATGATGTTAAATTTTTAATAGTTACTTTTTAACCGTTAATAAATCGTATTGATTCTCTTTGAAAAGATTGACGGCAAAGATACATTTCTTTTTTTCATAAAAACAACCCTTTTCCCGTTTTTTTTACCCGGGATTATGTTAAAAAAGAATAACCATATACGGCAAGGCGTCGCCGCAGGCGAACAGAACGGTAAATGGATTCATTTTGGAGGCTCTATAAGGTTTTGTATGGGTATAATCTCATTCGGGGTGCATTTGACTGCGTCGATTTTCAATTCAAAGGGTCGGGATGAAATCCAACATCCAAACCCTCTTTTTGAAAGTCCTTTTCTTTCTTTTTTTCCGAATTGTTTTTTATCAATGATGCTAAGAATCGTGTAAAGTCAGTGATGTCTTCATTCGCACTGGCTTTTTCCAATGCAGTCATATATTCTTTTCTCTTCTCTACCGGAATAACAGTCCAGTCATATCCCCCTGAAATAAGCATGGTATTCATCAGGAAACGGGCAATGCGACCATTACCGTCCATGTAGGGATGAATATATACAAACACAAAATGCCCCAAAACCGCCCTCACTCCGGCATCAGATTCATTTTTCAAAAGCTCGAACAAAACAGGCATCGCATCCCTTACTGCCTCCGGATTCAATGGAGTGTGCATAGAGCCACGGATATAGACTTGATTTGTGCGATACCCTGCCAGATCGGAAGCTTTTAACAAACCGACTGCAACACCCGGAGTAAACAGCTCACGATACCATACTCTGTGGTCATTATCAGCGACTTCTCCGGGATTATCACCGGCAAGTATTTTTTTTACGCTTTCTTTCACTGCCTGAAATGCCTGCCAGTACCCGCGGGCTGCCATTGCATTCCGTTGTTCTGCATCCGAAGAATCTTCGTCCGGGTTCCAGTTGCCGCTTCTCACTTTTTCGATCAGTTCGTCCGTTACCTTATATCCTTCGATAGAAAGAGAATGATAGGCATCCAGCTTATATTGCGCCTCTATTCCATTCAGGCAAGCGTCAACGTCGGTATGTTTGCTATCCGTTTCCGGAAAATTTGTAATAACCGCATCGCGCATTTTATTCCACATCAGTTTCAATCTCATTACATAGGGAGATGTTACCCGGGTGCAGGTAATCGTACTCCGGTCTGCAAAAGGATCTTCTTCCCGGATGTCATAGCTTAAACTTTTCATGACGCTTACCATTTCGTCGGCAGCAGCAATATGGCCGATATTACGGAATGCTCCGGCCAGCCGTCCGGCTTTGACCGTTTGTCCTTTTTCAAGTACTATTTTCAAAATATCGGAGACATCAGGCACCATCGAAAGACACGTATGGGCGGTTACGCGGTCAAGTCTGAAAAAGTCAGGGCTACACTCTACCAAAGCTTCGGGTAGCGAATACAAATTCAATCCGAATGGAGGGTCTTTATAAATGGACGTTGCAATAGTGGCTTTTAAATCAAATAAAGAAGTGTTATGCATCAGTTGCGCCGCATTATTCGACCCTTGTGGGGAACGTATAATGATTTGCCCCGGAACGATTCTGCTACCGCTGTAAAAAGACAGTGACTGATCGGCAGATAAGCACCATTCTTCACCAAACCGGGCTGTTGCATATTCAGATATAAAATACCAGTATGAAGCGTATCGGTTCGTTGTATCACCGGGAAGACTGTCAGGCCGGGATGAAATATACCACCCCTTCATTACTTCCTGTAAAAATCCATGATTCAACAGTCTTTCCAAATGAGTCCTTGACATTTCAGAAGATTTAATGACCGCTAATCCGTCTTTGTTCTGTAACTGTTTCAGAATCGACAGAGAACCGGCTAACTTTTCCTGTATCGTTGCCATATCATTTTCAATTTAATGATCTCCTTTTGTTTTACCATAAACTGTACTACTCCAAACACCGTCTATAGTGCAAATACAAGTTTTACCTGTTGTGGTATCACAAGTTTAATCCGATGTGGTATTACAAGTTTAATCTGCAAATGTAATACTATTTTTGAATCTATTGATTTTTATTCCTACACTTTTTCCGGTGGTTCCAGATAGGTCAAAATCTGTCCGCTTAGCTGTAGCAATGATATTTCGCACAGTTTGGTATTGTATTCGGCAATCGACCGGCGCTCTTCCGCTTCGAGCAGATTGTTTTGCGCTTCGCGTAATTCAATACCGGATAAATCTCCCAGTTTGTAGCGTTCAATGGCGATCTCATAATTTTCCTGTGCGGTGACCAGGTTTTCTTTTTCCAGTTCCCATAAATCAAGGTTGTTCCTGTAGGCCATCCAGAGATTGGAAAGATCGGCTTTTAATCCGAGTTCCAGTTCCTGTGTACGGAGTTCCGTGTTTTTTATCCGGAGGCGCGCATTTTGCTGTTCACGGCGGCGGTTCATTCCGTCGAAGAGGGTCAATCCTACGGTGACGCCATAATTTAGTCCAAGACGTTTCTGCAGTTCCATGTCGCCGGTCCCGTACCGGTTGTCCGTATACCCGTATCCGGCATTAAATTTAAAATACGGGTAATTGCGGCTGCGTATTTTCTTATAATCCAGTTCCGACAGGGTTTGGTTTTTATGCGACGCCAATAAGGACGCGTTATTTGTCAGCGTTTTTTGCCACAGGTCTTTTTCTTCCAGCAGGGATGACTGAATGGGTATCGTGTCGCGCACCCTCAGATGCCGGTTGACGGAATCAAGCCCCATCAGTTCATTTAATATGATTTGAGACGCATTTACCGTTTCATACTGTGTCAGCAACCTGGAACTGTCGGCATTGAAGTCCACTTTCGCCTGTTGCAGATCCAGCCGGGACATGGAACCGATCGTATACCGTTCTTCCACAATGCGAAGTCTTTCTTTTGATAACCGGACGGCGGAACGGAGATTTCTCAACCGTATCCGCTGCCGTACCAGATTATAATATTCGGCGGCAATATTGGCTGCCAGGTCTTCGATGGCTATCCGGGTATTCAGCGTTCCCATCTGCTGCAATTCTTTGAGTTTGCTGTAATCCGCCTGGATGCCGAATCCGTCGAAAACAGTCCAGTTCAGGTTAATCCCGGCGTTGGCTGTTTCACTGTTTATATTTTTAACGCTTTCGGACGTCCCGTCCGTATAATCATAATCGTAATTATAGACTGTCCCGTTGAACCCTCCGCTCAAATCGACGACGGGCAGGTAGCCGGCATTTCCCGGCGTGGCATTATTGGATGAAATCCGTTCTTCGTTTTGAATGATCCGGATGGAATAATTATGCTCAAGGCCTATCCCGATGCATTTCTCTAATGTATATACCTCCTGTGCATGAGAAGCCGTATGGCAGGCTATGCATGTGAATATAATGATAAAAGAACGTTTCATTTTGTCTCTTTTTTGTTTTTCAGATTAGTAGCAATAAAACTGTACATGGCCGGTACAATATATAATGTAAGGAAAGTAGATACCAGCATCCCCCCGACAACGGCCGTTCCCATGGCAATGCGTCCGTTAGCGCCTTCCGCCGAAGCAAACATGAGCGGCAATAATCCGAGTATAGTGGAAGCGCTTGTCATCAGGATCGGGCGAAGACGCTGAATGGATGCGATCCGTATGGCTTCATCCTTTTCCAGTCCGGCCACTTGCCGCTGATTGGCAAATTCAACAATCAGGATTCCGTTTTTCGCGACTAATCCGATCAGCATGATGATTCCAATCTGGCTGAAAATATTCATGGTGATACTTCCCATACTCATAAACCATAAAGCGCCGGCAACGGCCAGGGGCACTGTAAACATGACAATCAACGGATCTTTAAAACTTTCGAACTGGGCGGCCAGTACAAGGTAAATCATGATCAGAGCCAGGATCAGTGCAAACATGAGGCTGTCCGAGCTTTCGCGAAATTCTTTTGATTCTCCGGAAAGAGCCGTGCGGAAACTGTCGTCCAGCACGTCTTTGGCGATCCGGTCCATTTCGTCCAGTCCGTCTCCCAGCGTGTACCCTTTATTCAGGCCGCTTGAAACCGTAGCGGCCACGAACCGGTTATAACGGTATAATTGGGGAGGCGCCACGTTTTCTTCCAGACTCACCAGATTGTCCAGCTGGATCATGGAACCGTTGTCGCTCCTTACATAGATGGATCTCAGGTCAAGCGGCGTATTGCGCTGCTGACGGTTTATTTCGCCCAATATCTGGTATTGCTTTCCATTCATGTAGAAATAGCCCATCCGTTGTCCGCTGAGTGCATATTGCAATGTCTGTGCGATATTTCTTGTGCTTACCCCGAGCAGTGACGCTTTGTCACGGTTTATTTCGATACGTACTTCCGGTTTTGTAAATTTTAAATTTACATCCGCCATCTGGAAAACCGGGCTTTCATTTACTTTCAGCATAAATTCGGGCAGAAACTCCTGCAGTTTTTCAATACTGGTCGCCTGCAGTACGTATTGCACCGGCATACCGCCGCGCCTGCCGCCAAAAGTGGACTGTTGCTGGACAAATCCTCTTGCCAGCGTCTCTTTTCTTACCTCAGCGGAGAGCAGATCCGCTATTTCCATCTGATCGCGTTCACGATCCCTGATCTCCGGCAAAATGATCGATATGGAACCGCTGGCTCCGAAGGTGCGTGTTGTGATCACTTTTCTTTCATAAGCGATGGAATCGGAGATATCCTCTAATCGATCGGAAAAATCACGTACAAATTCGTATGTGGCGCCTTCCGGCCCCCGGATATTGATCGTTATTTGGGAGCGATCTTCAAGCGGAGACAGTTCCGACGGGATTTTTTGCCAGTAGTAAACAATCGCCGCTAATAAAGTCAGGACAATGGGGACGGCTATCCATTTTCTTTTCAGGAAAGCATTCAGGGATGTGGAATAAATATAGTTCAGGCCTTCAAAGAAAGGTTCTGTTTTTCGGGATAGCCAGTTTTTCTTTTCACGGCGTTTCAGCAATTTGGTTGCCAGCATAGGTGTAAATGTGAGGGCCACAAACGCGGAAATGGTTACTGATCCGGCAATGACAATACTGAATTCTTTAAAGAGTCGCCCGGTCATCCCCTCCATGAAAACAATCGGGATAAATACCGCTACAAGGGTCACCGTAGTAGATATGACAGCGAAGAAAATCTCTTTGGAACCTTCTATTCCGGCTTCCCTGGGCGTCATTCCATGCTCAATGCGGACATAGATATTTTCCGTGACGACAATCGCATCGTCTACCACCAGTCCGACAGACAGTACAATCGCTAACATGGTCAGCACATTGATTGAAAATCCGGCAATATACATCACAAAGAAAGCTCCTACCAATGAAACCGGTATGACGACCACCGGTATAAGTGTTACACGCCAGTCGCGGAGGAACATGAAAATGACGATCACAACCAGCAGGAATGCCACATAAATCGTTTCTTCAACTTCACTGATAGATGCGCGGATAAACTGCGTATTGTCATAAATCATCTCAATGGTTACATCTTCGGGAAGGTCCTTTTTCAGCTGTTCGATACGCCCGTAGGCTTCATTCGCTATTTCTATGTGATTGGCGCCGGGTTGCGGTATGATGACATTCATGACCATCGGTTCGCCGTTACGTTTCAGGATACTTTTTATATCTTCGGGCGACAGTTCGGCGCGACCTACGTCTTTAAAGCGGATGATATTGTTTTTACTTTCTTTAATGACAAGGTCATCAAACTCTTTTGCCGTATGCATCAGTCCCATGGTACGGATAGACAGTTCTACCGTATTTCCTTCGATACTTCCCGAGGGCAATTCGACGTTTTCCGCATCGACTGCATTTTTTACATCAAGCGGCGTCACTCCATATCCGGCCATTTTTACGGGATCAAGCCAGAGGCGCATGGAATAGCGTTTCTGGCCCCAGATATCTACACTGCTCACATTTTGTATGGTCTGTAAACGCTCTTTTACGGTTAATTCGGCTATTTCAGTCAGTTCCATCAATGAACGCTGACTGCTGCGAACGCCGATCTGCATAATGGGCGTGGCGTCGGCATCGGCTTTTGATACGGTAGGAGGGTCGCAATCGCGCGGAAGGTAACGCTGCGCACGCGACACCTTGTCGCGTACATCGTTTGCCGCCGTTTCGAGATCGACGGAAAGTTCAAATTCAATGGTGATACGGCTATTGCCCTGACTGCTGACACTGCTTAGCGAACGGATGCCCGGAATGCCATTGATATTTTGTTCCAGCGGCTCTGTAATCTGATTCATGATTACTTCGGCATTGGCCCCCGGATAAGATGTATTTACGGAAATAATGGGCTGGTCTACACTCGGATATTCCCGCACGCCGAGCGACGTATATCCTATCAGACCGAATAACAGGATGACAAGCTCCATTACGGTGGCTAAAACCGGGCGTTTAATATTTAATTCGGAAATATTCGCCATGATATTATTCTTCTTTCAGATTATCAATATTGACTTTCATCCCCATACGTAACTGCATCACGCCTGTCGTGATTACCGTATCGCCGGGGGTGAGTCCTTCCAGTACCTGTACCTGGCTTTCCGTGCGGAGGCCGGTAATGATCTCGGCGGATTTTGCTTCATCTCCCTTGTATAGGTAAACAATATTTTTCCCCATTTCGGGGATGATTGCTTCGCTTGGAATGGCTAAGGCATCTTTAATTTCACGTCTTGTTATTTCAACAGACAGGTAGCGTCCGGGCAGAATGGCTTCGTTCGTATTCGGATACAACGCGCGTACTTTCAGGGAACGTGTTTCAAGTGCAACTTTACTTTCTACCGCATATACCTGTGCCTGATGCTTTTGGATCATACCGTTGGATTCTTCCATGTAGAAAGAGATGCCGGTGCCTTCCGAGACATCCGAAACATAGCGTTCCGGAATGGAAAATTCGATCTTTAAAGGACTGATTTTCGTCAGGTTTGCGACGATGGTCGAAGGCGTTGCGTAAGCGCCTTCGCTCACAAGACGGAGACCGATGATCCCGTCGAACGGTGCACGTAATTCCGTTTGCAGGATGTTGGATTTTACCAGTTCAATGTCAGCCATCAGTTTTTCAAGTTCGGTCGTTACCTGCTCGTAGGCTTCCTGGCTGACCGCATCTTTCTTCAGTAATGCGCCCTGGCGGAAAACGCGTTCTTTAGCCAGGGGAATCTGGGCCTCCAGTTTTTTTAATTCCGCCTGTAACGGTTTATCATTAATTTTCGCCAGCAGATCTCCTTTTTTCACATGCGTGCCCTCATTGAAATTTATGTTGACGATTTTTCCCGATGATTCGAAGGATAAATCGACTTCTTCGTCCGGGATAGTCGTTCCGGTACTGATAAATTTGTCCGTAAGGGATTGTTTTTTCAAAATTACGGCATGAATGTTAATCGGCAACCGTCTTTGTGACAGCGCCTGTGTTGATAAGGGTATTTCTTCGTTTGACTTTATTTGGCTTTTGATACGCGGATAAATAACTATTCCTGCAATGAATAACAGAATAACACCCATCAAAATCCATTTTACTGTTTTTGTCATAACTTTCACTATTATAAATCTGTAATTGCAATTTGATAGCCAATGAGACTGTAAATTTACAAAAAGGTTTAATAGATACGGAACAAAAAGGTTTTGTAAACGTTTTTTGTAAAAAATTGTAAGTTTCGGGAAGGTGAATTGTATTATCTTTGATACCGGAATAATATTTAAAAACTGCTAATATGTCAGATTATCAAAAGTTACTGGAAAAACAGAGGGCGTTTTTTGCTACAGGCAAAACAGGAAACATCGCGTTTCGTATCGGGCAACTGGAAAAACTTCGCCGGGTTGTCATTGAGAAACATCAGGATATAGAAAATGCGCTGTATAAGGATTTGAGGAAGTCTGATTTTGAGGCTTTTGCAACAGAAGTAACCGCGATGATTGACGAGATCAATTGCGCTGTTGAGAATCTGGAAACCTGGCTGGCGCCTGTTCATACGCCTTCTCCCCCTTTGTTCGGACAGGCGGAAAGCAGGATCTATTATGAGCCTTATGGTACGGTGTTGATACTGAATACCTGGAATTATCCGTTCGTGCTTTGTTTTAAGCCTCTTGTCGGCGCACTGGCGGCCGGAAACTGTTGTGTCGTTAAGCCGTCGGAAGTAGCGCCGGCCACCTCCAGCGTGCTGGCGGATCTTATTCATACGGCCTTTGAAGAAGAATACTGTGCGGCGGTCGAATGTGGGGCGGAAGAAACAGCCGGGCTGTTAAAGGAACGTTTTGATTTTATCCTTTATACAGGCGGAACGAACGGAGGCCGTATGGTGGCGAAAGCCGCAGCAGAACACCTGACTCCCACCGTCCTGGAACTTGGCGGAAAAAGCCCCTGTATTGTAGATCAATCGGCCGATATCGAACGTTCGGTGGCTTCGATATGCTGGGGTAAATTCATTAACTCCGGACAGACCTGTACCGCTCCCGATTACGTATGGGTTCATAGAGCGGTGAAAGATAAGCTGATTGAAGCGTTGAAAAGGCAGATAACGGCATTTTATGGAGATGATATTAAGCATAATCCGGATTTCGGCCGGATCATTAACCGCCGTCATTTCGACCGTTTACGGGGCCTGATGCAGGAAGGGCGGCTCGTTTTCGGAGGCGAAATCGATGAAAGCCAGAATTTTATTTCACCTGCCATTCTGGATGGAATCACCTGGGATCATAAAATCATGCAGGAAGAAATATTTGGCCCTTTATTACCTGTGATGACTTTTGAAAATCTTGAAGAGGTGGTCGTGACGCTTGCCGGGCGCGAAAAGCCTCTTGCTTTGTATTTGTATACGACGGATAAGGCATCAGAGGAAATGATCATCCATAACGTTTCGTTCGGAGGCGGATGTGTTAATGCTACACTGATGCACATGCTGAACACAAACCTTCCGTTTGGCGGTGTGGGAAACAGCGGGCATGGATCTTATTCCGGCCGGTGGAGCGTCGAAACCTTCTCCCATAAAAAAGGAGTATTGAACAGGGCTTTGTCGGATGAGCCGGCGCCTGTTTTTCCACCCTATAAAGATCATGTAAAGATGTTGAAACAAATTTATTTAGGCAAATAAGATGCCGGATAATCGGTAAAAATATAAATAATTGCTTTAAAAGAATTGTTTTGTGCAAAAGATTGTATTATCTTTGTTTGCTCTATGCTTTTCGCATTATTAAAATAAAAAATTGTTAGGTTGTATGATTGAATATTCATTAAAAGATTTAATTATGGGAAAATTAATTACGAAAAAGACGCTATTCATGTGCGTGCTAAGCCTGTTTGTTTGGATGGGTGCGAAAGCGCAAACCGTCGTCCCGGTTATTGAAGTTAGATTGCCTGAGACCGTGACTGTGGAGATGGGTGCTCCAGATTATATATTAATTGCGGATATCATTCCTGGAGATGCTACAGATAAATATGTAAAATGGACGCTTGAACCTTCTCCTTCCGAAGCAATTACTATTGATACTACAGGTGTTGATAAAACACATTGTGTTATTCATCCTATTGGTGCAGGCAAGGCGACACTTACGGCTAAAACCTCTGATGGGCCATTTACGGCTACTTGTGAAATAACCGTAGTGAAACCGGTTGTGGGTATGACATTGGACGGAGATCAAAATATAGAGATCTTGATTGGCAGAGACTCACTGCTGAAAGTAAAGATTGATCCGTTTGATGCGACTAATCCTGCCGTTATATGGGAAAGTCGTGATTCTTCCATTGTAGATCTTATATCAACGGAAGAAAACAGTAGTACCGACTCGGTTTGTAAGATTTTGCCTCTTAAACCGGGTACGGTTAGGATCTATGCTAAAACTGTTGAGGGAGATTTTGAAGATTTTTTTGAGATTACCGTAAAATCGGCTGAGATAAAGGAATTTTCACTTAACCATTCAATTAAAAATGATGATACGTTATGGATGTATATAGGTGAAGACACGACCCTTATTGCGCAGATACGTCCGCTCGAGGGAACGTATAAACAGGTTTATTGGACGAATACAAACTTTCCGGCTGAGGATATTATTGAGATCATATCCTCCGGTCGCGATACGATCTGTAGAATCAGGGCGACAGGTGTCGGGGTGGCTAAAATTGCAGCGGAGACTTATGATGGTGGGAAAAGAGACACCTGTGTGGTGAAGGTCGAAGCGGTAAAAATTGATACCATGTATATGAAGGTGGATACCCTCTATTTGGACAATAAGTATCATACAGATTCCCTGTTGATTGCTACGATCGCTCCCTTTGAAGCGACGAATAAATCAATTACTTTTACAAGCGACAATTCTAATATTGTAGAAGTCACTTCCGTAGAAAAAGATACGGTTTGCCATATAAGAGCTGGTTATTCCGGAGAAACATATATTTATGCCGAAACGTTCGATGGCAGATTTAAGGATTCCTGTTATGTAAAAGTGACTGTTCCGGTGGATAGCATCATTTTGCGCGCGGATACTTTAAAGGACGACAATTATGATCCTGCGGAGGTAATAAAGATTTCTGACGGGCAAAGAACGATTAATGGAATAAACTTAGTGACTGACAGTGTTGTACGACTGACGGCAGTTATTTATCCCGATTCGGCAACCGAAGCCGCCTGTACGCCTTTGGTCTGGTATAATTTTGATCCGGATTTGATGAGAATTGATTCAATAAGACCGGAATCTATCGACACCGTATGTTATCTAACCGCACGCCTGTGGGGAGTTGATACGATTTCTGTTACGACGGCCGATGGCGCTGTTTCAAGTGATCTCTATTTCATTTCTATTCCTTTCAGGGAAGCAGACAGTATAAAAATAAATGTGGATGGGGGAATTGTAGATCAAGATACCATCACTTTGAATGTGAAAGATTCATGCGAATTAGCCACTACCATTTATCCGTGGAATGCTTCGAGTGATACGTTAACGTGGGAAATTATTGGCGAGACGGATGTGATAAGCGTGGATTCGGTAGAAAACAGGGTATTTCTTAGCGGATTGAAACAGGGTGACGCAATCCTGTATGCCCATGCAACGGATGGCAGTCAGAAAAAGGATTCATTTATTGTCCGGGTTCGCACTGTTCCGGTGGATAATATGGCCCTTACGAAGGATACCGTATACCTGTATGAAAATAATGTCGATTCGGTATTTGCCGTCATAGTTCCGGTGAATGCTACGGATAAAGCGGTAGACTGGTCAAGCAGCAATGACGGAATAGTGGCAATACAAGCAATGACGGATACGGTCTGCACCTTTAAAGGTCTGAAAGCAGATACGGCTGTTATCCGGGCCGAAATCAACGGATTTAAAGATTCGTGTGTAGTCATTGTAAAGGAACAGTTTCTGTTTCTGGAATCCGATACGACTTCCACGAATACGGGTCTCATTGCATTGTCACTGAAATTGCCGGAGGATGTAACGCTTGCCGGATCGTTTGAATTGCAATTGCCGAAAGGCTTTGGACTGACGCTTGAAGGTGTGGATTATAGGACAGAGTTGGAAGTGCTCTATAAGGAATCTTCGGATCTGACTATAAAACGATTAAGTGAATTAAATGATAGTACTTATATCTTTACGATTGTATTGAAAGCGTCGCCGGCAAACGGAAGTTCGGCTCCGGAAAAGAAGAAAGTGATGGATATTGCCTATACTATTTATGATAATGATTTGGAAAGCAGTACAGCTCTATACGATGTTAAGATTGTCAATGTAGACTTTCAATTAAGTGATGATACGGAGATCAGGGAAGATCATACCGTTAAAATCAAGGTCTTTAAAGATGAAACCGGTAATGAAGTGATTGAAGGTCGGAACCTGAATGTTTACATAACGGATCATTGTCTGTATGTCAATTCGGCGAAAGCGGAAACAGTTTCTGTTTATGCATTGAACGGAAGCCTTCTTTTCTCAAAAGAGAAACCGGAAGGACAGGCTGCTTTCACAATCCATACACAGGAAAAGATCCTGATCGTAAGAGGCAGTTCGGGTTGGGCGCAGAAAGTGTTTAATCAATAAAGTAAATCAGTAATTAATTAAAAAAAAATCGAACCGGAATTTCTCCGGTTCGATTTTTTTTGCAGGTATGCCCTATCCTCCAGCAATTGACCATAGTTATCGCTGACGATCAATGCAGAAATTTGTCTGCTGCATTGGTATATTCTTTTTATAAAGACACCAAGCCGGTTGTGCCCCGGATATAAAAATAAGTCGATTTATTTTGTGTTTTATTCAGGTTGTATTATCTTTGCTCACAAATGGAAAGAAATATCATCAAAAAATAAGAATTATGTCAACAAAAAAGTTTTTACTGGAAGAGAAAGATATTCCGACAGCATGGTATAACATTGTTGCGGATATGAAAAACAAACCGTTACCACCCCTGAACCCTGCTACAAAACAGCCTCTGAACCCGGAGGATCTTTATCCTGTTTTTGCAAAAGAGCTTGTTGCGCAGGAGCTGAATCAGACGGATCCGTGGATTGAGATTCCGGATGAGATACGTGAAATGTACCGGATATGGCGTCCGACGCCGCTGGTTCGCGCTTTCGGATTTGAAAAGGCACTGGATACGCCGGCACATATTTATTTCAAAAACGAAAGTGTCAGTCCGGTCGGTTCGCATAAACTTAATTCTGCCATTGCGCAGGCATATTACTGCAAAAAGGAGGGGCTTACCAATCTTACGACGGAAACGGGCGCCGGACAGTGGGGCGCTGCCATGTCGTATGCCGCAAAAGCGTTTGGTCTTGAACTGGCTGTTTACATGGTGAAAATAAGCTACGAGCAAAAGCCTTACCGCCGTTCTATCATGCAGACTTTCGGTGCGCAGGTGATCGCTTCACCCAGTATGAGCACCAAAGCCGGGCGTCAGATCCTGACGGAAAACCCGCAGTACATGGGCAGCCTTGGTACGGCGATCTCCGAAGCGGTCGAATTGGCGATACAGACGCCCAATTGCAAATATGTACTGGGAAGCGTCCTTAACCATGTGGCGCTCCATCAGACTGTTCTCGGTCTGGAGGCGGAGAAACAGATGGAGATGGCGGGCGAATATCCGGATGTAGTCGTCGCCTGTTTTGGCGGCGGGTCAAACTTTTCCGGCATAAGTTTCCCGTTTTTACGGCATCAGTTTACGGAAGGCAGGAAGGTTCGTGTAGTTGCTGTGGAGCCTGCATCCTGTCCGAAGCTCACACGCGGCGTGTTCCAGTATGATTTCGGCGACGAGGCCGGATATACTCCTTTCCTGCCGATGTACACGCTGGGCCATACGTTTGCGCCTCCTCATATTCATGCGGGCGGATTGCGGTATCATGGCGCCGGAACAATCGTCAGTCAGCTTAACCGGGACGGATTGATGGAAGCGGTCGATGTAAACCAGCTTGATGCATTCAAGGCGGCTGTTCTTTTTGCCCAAACGGAAAGTATTATTCCCGCGCCGGAATCGTCACATGCGATCGCAACGGTTATCCGTGAAGCGGAAAAGGCGAAAGAAGAAGGAAAACAGAAAACCATACTGTTTAATCTTTCCGGTCACGGTTTGATAGATATGTCTGCTTATGACCGGTATTTCGCCGGTGATTTGTCGAATTATGAACTGACCGAAGCCGATCTGGCAAAAAGCATTGATCCGCTGGAAAAAATCATTTAACGAAAGTTTAACAGGCTCTATAACGTTTTGTATGTCCCCGACGGGGCATCTCTGTAATTTGCGGAGACGTCTCCACGGTTTGCGCACAAAACAGTATGGAACCGGTTAATCTTTGTACATTTCTTCTATTTCAGCTGCATAGTTTCGGGCGATGGCCGGGCGTTTTATTTTTAACGTATCAGTTATTTCGCCTTTATCCTTTGATAAAGATTCGGGCAGAAGCGTAAAGCGTTTGATTTTTTCGAAAGAGGCGAAACCTTTCTGGCAATCTTCAATAATGGATTGGAAAAAGCGTATGATTTCCGTCCTTTTTATCAATTCCTTGCGCTCTTCAAACGGAATATTTTTTGAAAGGGCGTATTTTTCAAGCGCTTCGAAATTCGGAATGATCAGGGCGCTGACAAATTTATAATTGTCGGCAATGACAATGCACTGTTCGATGTAGTTATTGCCGCTCATACTTAATTCGATAGCCTGCGGAGCGATGTATTTGCCATTGGATGTTTTGAACAGGTCTTTTATCCGTTCGAGGAAATAAAGCGTCTCTCCTTCGAGCCTTCCGGCATCGCCTGTACGGAAAAAACCGTCTTCCGTGAACACTTTTGCTGTTTCTTCCGGCTTTTTATAATAGCCGCTTGTAATGGTTTTGCCTTTAACCAGGATCTCACTGTTTTCGGGATCTATCTTTACCTGCAGATCCGGCATGACCGTTCCGATGGAGCCTAGCGTGTAATTTGTCTGCGGATAGAAACAGACCGTGGCCGAAGTTTCGGACAGTCCGTAGCCATACCGGACAGGGAAGTTGACCGACAGTAGAAACTCTGCAATGTTATCTGCCAGCGGCGCTCCCGCAACCGGGAATACACGTCCGCGGTTCAGTCCTACCACTTTTTTCAACAGGGCGAAAACCGTATGGTCATAAATATGAAATTTTACGGATAACCGGAAGGGCGGCTTGGTTCCCGTCCGTCTGTAATCAAGTACATACCTGCGTCCGGTTTTGATGGCATGTCTGAATATTTTTTGTAATAAGCCCGATGATCCGTTTATTTTATCCTGTACGCCTGCGTACACTTTTTCCCAGAAACGCGGTACGTTACACATCAATGTGGGACGCACCTCCGGCAATGTTTCCTGTATTTTTTTGGGATCCAGATTGACCGCGACCTCTACTCCCTTGTGAAAACAATAGCAGGCCCAGGCTTTTTCGAAGATATGCGTCAACGGCAGGAAACACATCGACAGGTCACTGTCGTTTACTTCCGGCAGACGCAGGTCATGGATACGCAGTACTTCCAGAAAGTTGGCGTGTGTGAGCATGACGCCTTTCGACTCGCCAGTCGTTCCGGACGTGTAAACGATCGCCGCCGGATCTTCGGGGACGGCGTTGCTTCTTCTTATCTTTGCTTCCGTTTCCGTCAGTGCATGATCGCCCAGCCGGAGAAATTCTTCCATATAGACCGATGTCCTGTCTTCCGGGTTACGCACGATGGCCGGATCAAAAATAATCAGCCGTTTCAGTATATTCCCGTTTTTCTGCTGGACACGGAACGCATTATTGTATTGTAACTGTTCCCCGACAAACAAAAAACGGATGTGGGAATCACGTACAATGTATTCGATCTGCGCCGGAGAACTCGTTGCATACATCGGAACGGAAACAGCGCGGATCCCGTAGGCTCCATAGTCCGTAAAAAAACATTCAGGTGTGTTCTGCGCACAGATTCCGATATTTTCGTGCGTTTCCACACCATATTCAATCATCGCTTGCGACGTCAGCCGCACATATTCCGCAAAATCCGCCCAGGATATTTTCTGCCATTTCCGGTTTTTATCGCGGTACCGGATCGCCGAACGGTTTTTGTATTTTTCCGCACGCCTGAAAATCATTTCGGCGGGGTGATAATAAGTCATCTGCATCATAGTATATTTATTTTTGTTAATTATTTTCATTCTGTCAAAGGGCAGCATTGTGTCATGGAATCTTGTGTACCGGCTTCAGGACAACGCCTACGCTTTTCTTCCCGTCCATTTTGATCAGGACGGGTTCATCGAAGCGGACAAGCCGTAAGTATTTTGTTTCTTCGGCTACAGGTTGCCTGTTCAGGTAGCCTTCATCGAATAAATCGCCGTTATTCGGGTTTACCGTAAAATATCCGGCGCCGGAGGATGTCAGGTTCTGGAAAAAATGGGTTCCCTGGCTTGGATCCGTGTGGTAATTGGCCAAACTGTATTCCGCTATCACACGGGCATTGCTTATATGCGGCCATTTCACCGGAATGCCGAGCCACAGGTCGCTGCTTCCCCAGCGGCCCGGCCCTGCCAGTACATACCCTTCGTCCTTTCCCGTGAATTGCCGGTTAATCCGTTCGATATCGTAAGCGATCAGTTGATTGTTAGACGAATTGAACGCCTCTGTTTTTACATACAGCACGTGATATACATTATTGATGATCCCGTGGCCGAGTACGCTTTTTGAATACAGTATCGTATCTTTCCGGTCGATTATTTCGAGGTTTTCGTCAATCCGTTCCTTTTGATCGACAATCGGTCTGATCTGAAGCATGTAAAAAGAGCCTTTGTCGCGGCAGTCGGGCTTGATGTCGACGGCAAATTCAATTTCTATCGGCCGCCCCATTTCCTTTTGTCCTATCTCCAGCAATTCATTGAGTGTTTCACTTAGCGGAAGCATGTCATATTGCAGGATATTTGCAAACGACAGGATTTTTCTTCCGCCGGGATAATATCCGTCCCGTATGACCTGGTCCTGCGGATCGAAAGTAGACGCAATATATTTCAGGATTCCGTCCTGATCGGCGTCTTTGACGGATAGCCGGATCAGGTTGAAAGCGTCGTTTGCCGCCAGGTGCAGGGGCGCGTCTTTCATATCCAGCGCCAGGAAGTGCGTCTGCGTTTCGCGCAATGCAAAATCCATCGTACTCATCTGCAGGATATTGTGTGGATGACGTGGAGAGAATCTCAGGGTGACACCTCCGTCAACCACATACTTCCCCAGGCCGAGCGCGATATTTGCAATCCCGTCTTCCGCCGTTTCATTTCCGATCGGGTAGAAATTCAGTGATTTGGCGACCCCGCTGATCGTAGGATACAGGTGGTTTCCGTATTGCCGGCCGATCACTTCCTGAAGGACAATGGCCATCTTTTCATTTTCTATCAGGTTGCTCGTCGCCATCATATAGGCTTTGCTGTCTTTGTAGAATACGGAAGCATAAACCCCTTTGATGGCATCGCTTACGGATTGCAGCATCTCGTATTTGTCGGACATATTCGGCACCATATAGGTCGAATAGACGCCGGCAAAAGGCTGGTAGTGCGCATCTTCCAGCAGGCTTGACGACCGGACGGCGACCGGACGCCTGATAACCTCAAAAAAAGCCATCAGGTCGTCGATCAGGCGGGTCGGCAGACCGGCGCGCAGAAAATAGTGCAGGATTTCATCATCTTCAATATCGCCCAGGGCAATCGAATATAAGTTGTTTGTCTCCATAAATTCATCGAAGATGTCGGTACACAAAACGACTGTTTTGGGAATATTGACGGGAAAATTATCTTTTTCCAGACAGGGATAGCGTTTGATCATGGCGCCGATGAAGGCCAGTCCGCGACCTTTGCCTCCGAGCGAACCCTCTCCTATGCGGGCAAAGTTGCTGTATTCGTCAAACCGGTCTTTTTGGTAGATGGCCACTACGCCGAAATTTTTCATTTTACGGTATTGCACGATGATGTCAAAGATAAATTGCCGGGCCTCGTCCATGTCTTTGTATTCACTTACATCCACACGTTTGAGCAGTTCCGCGGGCGGGAACATGGCCCGTGAATAGAAAAAGCGGGAGAAATGATTGCGTGAAAGATGGTATCTTAGCGAGTCGTCCGGGATCCTCATCATTTTGTGCTGGAGATCCTGCAGATCTTTTATGTGCATGATTTCCTCTTTGGTTTCAGGGTTCAGGATCACAAAATCACCGAATCCGAAACGTTGCATGATCTTCTTTTTCAGTTCGCGCGCGTAAGTCTTTGACTGTTTATAGATGAACGATGCGCCCAGCTCCTTTGCATACGTTTGGTTTTCCGGATCGGACGATTCGAGGATGATCGGGATGGGGCCTCCTTCTCTGCGTACATAACGGCAGAATTTATACCCGGCAGCCGGATCCTTTTCGCCTTCATGCATGAAACTGATATCGGATATGATGCCAAGGATGTTGTCTTTGTAATCATTAAAGACACGGATCGCTTCTTCATACGTCCGCGCCAGTTTTATTTTCGGACGGCCCCGCATACGCAGCGTTTTCTGGTGTTCGTTCAGCGCTTCTTTTGCAAATTCCCGGCTCTGTTCCAGTACAAACCGGTATAGATGAGGCAGCGTGGAAGAATAAAACCGGACGGAATCCTCTATCAGCAGGATGATTTGTACGCCTACGCTTTCCGTGTCGTCCGGCGCGTTCATCTTATCTTCTATCAGTTTGATGATAGCCAGTAACAGTTCCGAGTTTCCCAACCAGCTGAAAACATAATCGATGGCGCTGAGGTCTTCGTTTGCAATGCTTTTGGATACTTCCCTTGAAAAGGGCGTCAGCACAACGATCGGGATCTCCGGGTAGCGCCGCTTGATTTCCTTGGCCGTTCCGAAAATGTCGCGGTCCACCATGTTCGGCATAAAGATGATCAGGTCAAATCCCAGGTTATTCAGTTCGTTTAATGCTTCTTCTTCTGTTGTTGCCTGGGTAAACCGGGGCGGGTAACGCAGGCTTAACGAGGTATATTCGTTAAAAATCTGTTCGTCTACGCGCCCGTCGTCTTCCAGCATAAAGGCGTCATATTTTGTCGCTATCAGCAATACATTATAAATACGCTTTTGCATGAGGTTTGCAAAAGAGGTATCTTTGAAAGCGACATTCCGGAATTCCTGTATTCCACTCATTCTGTATAAGATTCCTGTATTTTTGTTGCAAATATATTAAAAATTCATATATTTGCAATCCTTTTTGTCTATAAAACGGATTTATTGTAAGGGAGAGGGCGTATAAGGATGGTTCTGTAAATGACAGGTTCGTTTTTCATAGATAGGTTTTTTTCCGTGATGTGATTGGAGGTAGTTTTTGCTTGGATGGAAAAAATTTTTAAGATAAGGAAATTAGGAGTATGCCGGACAGGTCAATTGGATGCCGGGACTGCTTTTACGTATTATGAGTTGAAAGCAGGACTGGAAATCCGGAACAGTGATTTGCCGTTGAATTTTATCTTATTTGTCCTTAAGGGGGGGATGGATGTCAGTTGCAACGAATTTGAAAACCGCCTGCTTCAGTCCGGTGAAATGATTTTCCTGTTACGTTCGTCTGCTGTTTATATGCGAACGCTAAAAAAAACAAAGCTCTATGTCATGCACTTTGATACGCTCCTTTCTTCCTGCGACCGGCAACTCTTCAAGGCCTACCTGCCGGATACGGAGAAAGCGGTATATGATTTCAGTCCTGTACCTGTTCCGCTTCCTGTACAGGCGTTTTTGGAACAGATGCTGTATTTCCAGGAGCAAAAGGTTGACTGTGTGCATTTCAATAACCTCAAACATCGTGAGTTCTTTCTTTTGTTACGCCGGTTTTGTCCGCGTGCGGATATCGTTGCGTTCCTTTCCCCGTTGATCAGCAATTCCATGAATTTCCGGAATAAAGTTCTACAGAAGTATTCCAGGCTTGAAAGCGGGCGGGTGACCGAGTTTGCCGATCTGGTAGGGATGGGACGGAAAAATTTTGACAAACGGTTCCGTGAGGAGTTCGGAACTTCTCCCGCCAAATGGATACAGCAGGAAACAGCCAAGCGGTTGCGGCTGTATCTTGCAGAGCCGGATGTGACAATTTCCGATGCAATGGATAAGTTTCATTTTAATTCTCCCAGTCACTTTAACCGTTTTTGTCGCCGATATTTTGACAAGTCTCCCGGTGCGATGATCAAAGATGCGCAGGATTTGAAGGCTATGAAATCTAAAAAAACAAAAGCAGCCCGACCAACATTTCGTACCTGACGGCACGAAAAAAACAATCATCCGATTTTTCTACCGACATCTTATGCCTGACGGCACAAAAATAGTCCCGTTAGGGATACCTATCGGTAGAATAATGGCATGCCGATAGCATAAATCCCGTCTGGGATGCCATGTCGGCAGAAAATTTTTATGGAATGAGTTTCGATTGTTTTTACTCTTTATATTAATGTTCGCGCGTACACAATGTAGAGACGCGATGCATCGCGTCTCTACCTGAAACGCAAACCGTCCTGTCCTACCTTTCAGGCAATATTATCTGTGTTTTCGCTTCCGCAGGTTGGAACCTGCGGACCGGAAGACCGGAGCGAGAATTGCACGGAATATTTTTGCTAAAAAATAGTTTGATTCCTAAATATTTATTATTTTTGCGATTGGATAATGTCGATGAAATCGTAAAGTTTTCAACAATGGCTCGATGAAAGCGTTCATCGTATGTAAAAAAGATGAAAATTTTTCTTAATCATGGAAAAGGCGTAAAAGCAATCACGGAAAAGCGGTGAAATCGCTTGTTCAACGTGCCGGAAGGTGTGATTTTGTGATTATTTCGCTTAATTTTTTTCAAAATAGCAAAAATGTAAATATATTTATCCAAAAGGGTAATGTTTTTCGATAAAACACTTGCATTTTTGTATCGGATAAATCGGCGGATTGATTAACAATGTTACGGTTATTTCTGATGAAATCGTTTTTTGATGCTTCTGGTACTTTATAGCGCCTTTTTTGTACAAAAAAACTTGGATTTTGTCCTGTGGCATAAAATTTTTATACATTATGTTGTGTTTTTTAAAATTATAGTGTATATTTGCACGGTGAAGATGAACCGGGATTTCTCTAAAATACGGAAAAATGATGTTTAGAGGCGGTTGATAACTAAACAGCGACGGTATAGATGTTTAAAAGTGATGTTGAAAAATAATAATAAATGGGGTGAACGAATCCCCGCAATTAAATTATGTAATGATGATAAGTGAGACTTTGGTTTTACAAGGGGGATTGCTACCTCTGACCGAAGCCTTTTCTTGTCATAAAAAAGGAGAATATGAAAAGAATAGCATTATTGGTGTTTCTGGCATTATGGATAACGGGATCGAAGCTATCGGCACAGGATATGGCGTTAAAGACGAACCTCCTGTACGATGCGACGACGACCCTGAACCTTGGATACGAGGTTGCCTTGAATCACAGGACAACGTTAGATATCGGGATCAACTATAACCCGTGGACATTGGGACATAAATGGGTGGGTTTAATGGATAAGCAGCAACCGGTGACGGGTTCCGCATCAGAGCGGGAATCAAGATTGAAACACTTCATGATCCAGCCGGAAGTACGTTGGTGGTTATGTGAAAAATTTAACGGCCATTTTTTCGGCGTTCATTTACATGGTGGTGTATTTGATGTGGGAGCGATGAAGATGCCTTTCGGATGGGGACGATATAAGGATGCGTCGGGAAATTATTTAGGGTCATACCCTAAACCGATGAGTCCGGTAGAATATCCGGTAATAGATGCTCAAAATCCGATCAACGGGATCGGATATGAAATTTCGGATAAGCCGTACCCGGGTTTGGGAAGCGTCAGTGGTACGGAGTTGGAACCGAATGATGTTTATTGGGGTAATGCCGATCGCGATGGGATATATACAAATAATTTTGAAGGATGGTTTGTCGGGGTAGGAGTTTCGTACGGGTACCATTGGATTTTAAGCCGCAGGTTGAGTATGGAATTTTCGTTAGGTCTCGGTTATGCCTATCTGGATTACGATAAGAGCCGTTGTACGGATTGCAAGAAAAAGATCGGTGAGGAGTCTGCGCACTATTTTGGCCCTACGCGTGTAGGAATATCATTAGTGTATATGATTAAATGATCGTAATCGTGAAATAAATGAGTTGAGGATTTTTAAATTAAGCAGCGTATGGATAAGATAAGGTACATAATAGCTTTGATATTTAGTTTTTCCCTTTGTTTTGCGGTTGATGCACAGCGTCAACGGGTCGATGCCGGGAATAACCGTAACCGGACGGCCGTGCAGGCTTCTCCGTCTCAAGGGAAGCAGTCCGGGCAGGATAGCCAGCGGACGGTCTCCCCGCGTAACCGGGTGGAGTATCATCGTAATTCGATGAAACAGGTAGGTGATTCCCTTGTTATTGATATGGATATTGACATGTCCAAAATGGATCTTAAAGCAAACCATGCGCAGATCATAACGCCTGTCATTGGCTCCTCGACGGAAGAAATCGAATTGCCCCGGGTAATGATACAGGGCACTGCAAAAAATAAGGCTTTTATGAGGGAACTGGAATTGAACGATCAGGCTTATGAAGAGTTTGAAAACAATTTTCCTTATGCCATCGTAAAGCCGAAAGGTAAACTTCAATACCGCATGTCTGTTCCTTTTGAACCCTGGATGTCCGATGCATTCCTTGACGTAGAGGAAGATTTGTGCGGATGCGGCGATCAGTCGAAGATAGCGCGTTCCCGTGTGTTTGAAAGTTTAACAAAGGATATCATTGCCGATCCGGTCTATCAGGTGCGTCCGAAGCTGGCTTATATTCAGCCGGCGGTAGAACCGCTCAAGAAGCGTATAGAGATCGGGAACGCTTATCTTGATTTCCCCAGGGGGAAGAATGACATTCTGCCGAACTTCGGGAATAATGCTACTGAGCTGGCTAAAATTGATAAAATGATCCGGACCATTGCTACGAATGAAGACATCACGGTGCAGGGTGTTCAGATGGTAGGATATGCCTCCCCGGAAAGTTCCGTGAAATTTAACACCGAGCTTTCGCGCGCCCGTTCCGAATCCATGATGCGGTATTTCATGAATAACAGTACGATCCCGGCCAGCCTGTTTGAAACGCGCACCGGCGGGGAAGACTGGGACGGACTGCGCCGGTTGCTGGAAGACTATCCGCTGTCGAATAAGGCTGAGATTTTCCGCCTGATGAATACGATTTCCGATCTGGACGCACGGGAAAAAGCGATCAGTAAGGTGGGAGACGGAAGGCCCTATAAGATAATGTACGAGGAACTGTATCCGAAGCTGCGCCGCGTAGTCTGTGAAGTCAATTATACGGTGAAGGATTTTTCACTGGAGGAAGCAAAGGAAAACCTGTCGATTGCACCTCAGCTGCTGAGCTTGAATGAGATGTATATTGTAGCCAACACGTATGAGCCGGGGTCTCCGGAGTTCCTGAAGGTATTTGAGGTAGCGCGCGAAGAATTTCCGGACGATCCGGTGGCCAACCTGAACGGTGCGGCGGCGGCGCTGGCCAAGAATAACCTGCGTGAAGCCGAGCGTTACCTGAAGTTGGCCGATCCGTCCACACCGGAATATGCGAATAACATGGGAGTCTTCCTGATGCTGAAGGGCAATTACCGGGAGGCGGAAAAATACCTGAAGCGCGCCGAGCAGGAAGGGATAGCGGATGCATCGATTAACTCAAGAGAATTGAAAAAGAAATTAGCTAATATAAATAATCGCCGTGAGGCCGGAGTTGATGAGAACAGGGATGATGACAAATCCCCGCAGAGTTCTTCCCAACGGCGCAAAACCCGGTAATGAATTATGAATAACGATTTGGCATTTGAAAAAACAGGTGTAAAAACAGATGAGAAGATGAATATAATATTAACAAACAAAATGAGTATGCTTATGAGATAAAAAAGGAACATGAATAACAAGTATTATTAATTAAAATGTAAAATTAAAGAAAAGAATAAACAAAATTATCAATTAAATTATTTTATTACTAACTAAAAAATTAAAAAACTATGAAGTTTAAATCTTTATTTTTGACGATGTTGGGTGCAGCTGCGATAGTCAGTTGTAACAACGATGCGATTGACGGTGGCGGCAATGGCAATGGCAACGGGGAAGTCATAGAAGGGCTTCCTATCTATGCGACGATGACTTTTAAATTAGGAAAAGCCGGGACTTATGCTGGAGCTTCGGATGTTGCTTCTTCACCTCATGAGTCTACGTTGAAAGATGCTGCAGTGTATATTTATAAAAGCGATGCATCGGGTGCAACACCTCAATGTGCAGTGTTTATTACTTCTCTTGGTCAGACAGGACAGAATGGTGACGGCAACACGGTTACCTTGAGAACGACAAGTGGCAGCAAGAAAATTTTTGTTGCAGCTAATGTTAAACAAAATCCTGCCACTACAGATATGGTATCACTTACAGGTCTTGGTGTTGTATCGGCGGATTGGACTACTTTAGTAGCAGATTTGAATAAAACATTGTATTCAACTCCATCGGCTTTTACAGTTACTGCTCCCGGATCACCCGTGTACACAGACCCGGCAGACGGTTTGATTAAGAACCTCGCAATGAGTGATCTTTATGGCACAGGTGCAGGTACCTATACGACAGGATCTCCTACTCCTGGACCTAATGCTGCATTTATGACAAACTGGGATGGTCCTGATGATGTAGGTACTGGTACTGGTACTGCGACGCCTCACGTAGGCACTGCAAGCATTACTCTTGTACCCGATATTGACTCTATATCTTCCAGACCAACAGGGCCTGTTGATAACAATAAGAACCAGTTTGACATTAATGTACAGCGTGCTTATGCAAAGGTTTCTTTGAAATTCGGTTTTACAGCGACTGGTGCAACTGCTCCTAATTTTCTTAGTAGTGTTCTTACCAATAAATGGTACATTGCTGCTGCAGGTTCTCAAAATGAAGGCCGGTTCTTTCCATGGGGACAAAACACCGATGCACGCTGGTCACTTGGAAATATTCCTACGGCAGAACTTCCGTTCCAGCAGTATGTGAACGGGGTCGCTCAGGATATGTTCTATACGGAAACAACGGATTCTATACAACCGGCTCAATTGACTAACTGGTTCCTGCACTATGACAATACACGTGTATTCCCATTCAGTAGTACTATTACTACCTATCCTAACAAGAATCAAATTAACGTGCAAAATACCAGGGATACAATGTTAAAGGCTACTAATTATCAAATTTTTACAGCGGATAATTCAGTAAATCAAGCAGACTATCAGTATGCATATACTACAGAAAACGCCCGTTTGGATCCTGTGAAGCAGGACCATGCAACTTATGTTATCTTTGGTGGTTTTTATCAACCGAAGAGTGTATTGACAAATATTATCCGTTCAAACGTTGCTACGAATAACCCGATTCTTGGTTTTAATGGTGCTGTACTGACAGGTAATGAAGGTGCAGGTGTAAGCGTACCGGGTACGCCTTATAGCTGGCAACCCACCAGCGCCACCGATACATTGTATTATATTGCTGATGATAAGATCTTTATCAGCGGAAAAGACAATTTGATGGCTTATTATGCCTGGGCTTCTACCCAACAGGTAAATAGAACTGCCGGAGATGCGTGGGCAGCGCTCAATCCGAATCAACCTATTACGGCTGCTGCTGTTTATGGTACCGATGGATTGGCATTCGGAGCAGATGTTGCAAATGCTATCAATCTTGAGATTGACGCAAAAGTATTATATGCATACGTTCAAGGCCAATGCTTTTATCGTATCTTTATCCAGAATGATGCTTCTGCAACCTCAGCAGATAGAGTTTCAGTATTGCGTAACCACATCTATGATATAAATATTACTTCTATCAAAGGTCCCGGTATTGCAGATCCTAACAGGATTCTTGTTCCGGGTACGTCGGTACTTGAGCAGGATACTTATGTATCAGCTACAATCAATGTACTGAACTGGCATAAAGTTGATCAGGATAAAGACGTTGATAACGAGTAAGCTGAAATTTCAGATGAAAATGTAAAAGTTGAACGATCATGAAAACCGGGCACAGCGCAGGGGCTGTGTCTGTGTCCGGTTTCTTTTTCTCCAAAAAATAAGAAAAGAAAATCAATGACGAAATGAGTTTTCGGTCATGTAATGAACAAATAAAATAATTAAAAAAACAAATGTGTATGGAATGTCATAAGTTACTCATATTACCCATATTCTGTCTGATATTTTTCCTGCAGGGTTGTGTTCATGGAGATCTGGAAGATTGTCCTCCGATGGTAAGGTATGCCGTTGCATTTCAATATACGAACCATACGAAATCTTCAGATCGGTTTTATGATGATGTGAAGAAAATCAATTTATATGTATTTGATGAGAACAATCTTATCTATACAACAACGACTGAATTAAGTCCTTACGAAACGAATTTTAATATCCCGCTGGATCTTCCGATGGGAAACTATCATATCATTGCCTGGGGAAATGTGCTGGACAGTCAACCCTTTTCAGTCACTCCGGATGAATTTGTGAAAGGTCAGACTACACTTGCCGAGGCGCGGCTTACGTTGCAGCGTGAAGCCGGAAATTTGAGTCAGAAAGAATTGGAAAAATTGTTTTATGGCGAAATAGATGCTGAAATCCCTTTGTATGTCAGCCGTATAGATACAATGCCTCTTATAAATAATACAAATCGGGTACGTGTTGTCTTGCATTGGGATCATTCCGGAGAATTGAAAGAAACGGACGAAACGATCAATTATGATGAAGTTCAGGTGCGCCTGAGCGCTTCCAATGCCGTATATGGATTCGGTAATAATCTGACAGGTACAAATAATGCAGTTTATATGCCGTGGGCATCTTATTATACGGATGATATATTGAATGAAGACGATGATGACTGGCTAACTATGTATTATTATTCCGATGCAGTTTCGGAAGTAACCAATTCCTGCGTATATGATTTTAGCATACTGCGAATGGTTGTCGGCAGCCCAATCTATTTGACGGTTGAACGTAAGAAGCCTGTAATACCGGAGCCAAATAATCTATTGTCGGAACAGATTGATGTTATACAAACATTTATTGCCTGTTTTAATGATCAGGGTGTGCCTGCGGCACAAAGACAAAATATGTTTGATAAACATGAATATTATCGAATTGATTTATATTTTACGTATGATCTTTTGATGAATACTTATGTCAGCGGATCATTACAGGTGAGACCATGGACAATGGTAGAACAGCCTGAGGTGCCGATGAATTGATATTCAATATAGGAATTGAAAAAAATACAGAACATAAATGAAAAGGTGGATATATAACACAGGATTTCTTCTCATTAGCATGTTGATACTTATTTGCCCGGCATGTTCGGATGAAGTAATACGTGGCGGTGGTAACGGTGATACGCCGGGTAAAGGGGATAAGGAGATACCTGTAGTCATTAGTATGCAAGACTTGTCTTTGCCGGGAGCTGTTCCTACGTATGCGGGTGGCACTGATTATACCGGAGAAACTTCGGTGGGAGGTTCATCATGGGAAAATGCTGTCAATGATATCACTGTTTATATATTTAACACGTCATTTGAATGTGAAAAAATAGTACAGGCTACTTCCTCTCCTACTGATACGGTAATGGTGAAAACCGGATACAAGCATTTTGTTGCAGTGGTAAACGCACAGGGGAAGATGACTTTGCCTTCTACTCCCGCGACAACCGATTATTCGGCACTGAACAGAATGCTTACGGATGCTGCTTTCACATTGCCTGCATCCCCGTTCCTTATGACAGGTGAATTGAGAGATGTTGCACTGCCTGACGAATTGCTCGTTTCCTCTCCTTACAGTATAAGTATAGATGTGAACCGTGCATGTGCAAAAATGACGCTCAGGGTGACGAAAAGCGGACAATCTGAAGGTCATACTATTACATTGAAAACAGTGACCCTGCATCAGGGGGCTG
Source organism: Tannerella sp. (assembly GCA_031265585.1). GTDB lineage: Bacteria > Bacteroidota > Bacteroidia > Bacteroidales > Tannerellaceae > Tannerella. The sequence continues at coordinate 28,916 of JAISCL010000339.1, forward strand.
ACAGAGTTGCATTATTTGTAGCGCCGAGTCCGGATATGACATCTTATACTTTGAGCGCTTCAAAAACTGTTTTTGACCCTGCAACCGGCGCTGTGCCGAATAAGAATACAGGGACCTATTGCGCATTGGCGGATTCGTTCTATACCTATGAAAGTTTATGCGGATCGGATAAGAGCAAGGCTGTATGGATAGAGATTGAGAGTGCGGTAAATTCGCCGACGAATATACGGACCGCCAAATTTTATTTAGGTGAATATTCGACGACGCCCGGTGATACGACCTATAATATCTATCGTAATTACTGGTATGATGTGAAGGTTGATATTGTAAAGCCCGGGATGGATTCTATCTATGTGACGGTTAAGGCCTGTCCGTGGAATATGGCGGATATACAGGATGCAACAGCCGGCGGCGGATACGATGCAACACCGTCAGAGCCATTCAAATTAGTCAAGAACTATACCGAGAGTGAATTGTCGTCAGGTAATAACGGCGCCTTTGCGGCGATCGGGAAACATACAAAAGGTCAGGCATATATTGATTTGAAAGTTTCGGATGGCGTGGGTTGGAGTCTGGCATTCCAGAGTTCTACAGGCGAAAATGCTGGCGCGAAGATGGCGCTTGGCGCTGATTCGGCAAACTGGGGAACAAACTGGCAAACCTCTCTTGGGGGTTTCGGTGACGACAATACGCACCGCATTTGGATTTATCGCCCTTATGTGGAAAATGCAGAACCGGAATCAGGCCCTACACTAAGATTGACGGTTGGAGGTGTTGTGGTGCGGGACTTTATCGTGCAACCCCGTGATACAATGCCGATACCGACTAACAGTTATATTATGCGTCCGCAGTTAACCGGCGTTCCATCCAACCAAACGCGTGTTTATATACCTCTTGCCGGAGTTTACCGTTTCTGGGAAGATGAGGTATTGTCTAATGGGGATTCTATACCTGACGGTACCATTTCGGCAGAGTTGCTGTGGAAGGACCGTACGGGTGAAGTAATAAAGAATATAAGTGTTATTAATGCAGGAAAACGGGATCAGGCCTATATCTATGCTGAAGCCGGTTCTATACAGGGAAATGCCATTGTTGAAATGAAAGTGGGCGGTACGACCTACTGGAGTTTTCATCTTTGGGTAACCGAATACAATCCTTATGAAGCTGCAGGGCAGAAATTGTATGCCGGAGCTTCCACTAATATTTTTATGGACCGGAATTTGGGTGCATTGAATAATAAATTTGATGCTGCCGGCGAAGCCCGTGGACTGTATTATCAGTTTGGACGGAAAGATCCATATCCGAGAGCAGCTAGCTGGGGTGGAGGTAACAGTTATGACTGGTTTGCTGCGGGAAATACTAATTTGGGGTCAATAACCGGAGTGAATCTTTCGCATAGCTATACAAGTCTGCGTCCCCGCGATGGTTTTGAAACTTATTTGAATAATCCCAGGGTATTTTATACGAATGTTTCAGTGGGTTCACAGCCATGGCCTTTATATACGGAAGATCATTATTTATGGGATACGGAAGGAGGGAATAAGACTGCTTTTGATCCCTGTCCAGAGGGATGGCGTATTCCTAAACAGGATGTAAATGGAGATACCGGTTCTCCATGGAAGGATATTCTAACAAAGTACACACTTCCCCAGCCGGATTATGGAAACGGACGCTATTATGATAATGCCGGATATTATCCTTATTCCGGATATATTTCGCCTGCTACAAATCCGATTATTAATGGTGCAGGGGCTGATGGCTATTTCTGGTCATCCTGGAGAGGTACAGATGGAAAGACAGGAACCGGATTGAGGATTGGGAGTAGTGAGACAACCTCTCCGACTATAAATATGGATCAGGGGCTTAGCGTGCGTTGTGTGGCAGATATTAATTATCTGCTAAATACGGAAGGAGGCGGTTTGTTTGGTAACAGCGCCGGAAATATGGCAAATAAAATAAAACCCTAAGCCTGATTTTCAGTAGAATAAAGAATAATGGAACCGAAAGTTGTAATGAATGATGAATAACGTTTTTTAATTTCTCTCTTTTTGTAAGAGCTTTTTCGCTTCGCTTGAATAGATTTCAGGCGAAGCGAATGTTTTTAAGGGGTAAAGAAGCGATCTTCCGTTAATAACGGAACCGTGTTTCATGTCTGCAATGGTTTTCCGTTAATAACGGAACTGCGTTTCATGTCTGCAATGGCTTTCCGTTAATAACGGAACCGTGTTTCATGTTTGAAATGGCTTTCCGTTAATAACGGAAGCGCGTTTCATGTTTGAAATGGCTTTCCGTTAATAACGGAACCGCATTTCATGTCTGTAATGGCTTTCCGTTAATATACTGTGTGCGGCATTAATTTGTATACAGGTACGGTGTAGAGACGCGATGCATCCTTTGCCCTTTCAAGCCATGACTCATAACGTTCCATATATCACTTTCCCTTCTTCCTTTATTGTTTTATAAATATATCCTGTTTTATCATTCAATTCGATATACCGGTCATAATCAATTGTAAGCAAATCAACCGGAATACCGATTTCATTTTCAAGAAAGGCAATGTAAATTGAGCCACTGATTTTCCGTCCATTCTTTAAGCCTTTTTTTACAATGAGCAAATCAATGTCACTTTTCTCAGTATGATTCCCCCGTGCGTATGAACCGAAAAGTATAATTTGATCCGGCGACGCGAGTGATATGATAATGGGAATAATTTTATCAATATACGGTATATTATTATCCATGACTTTATTTTGCGCTTTGCTTCTTACTCAGGTTTGTTATTTTTATCCATTGCCTGGCGTGGAGACTGTGCCATGTTAAAGACAGGGAACTCCGGTCCCTGCGACAGTTGCCAAATGTCCCGGCAGCCGTCTCCGCCATGCTGTCCGCTCCTGCGGGAACATCGCCCGCGCGTCTTTTGTCCGTATTACGTATCATCTTCCTGAAATTTTTACGGGGCAAAGATAGGAAAAATAACCGTACCGTGTCCCGTGATTCCCAATTTTCCTGTTCTGCTTCTGTATGGGCAGGTCTTTAAATGACGAAACGGTATTTCATATTTGAAATGGCTTTCCGTTCATAACAAAGCTATGAAAAAGAATGGATTGAATTATATTTTGCGCGCGGCCTGATATTGCGGGATAGATGCGGAAGGGCGTCCCCCGTCATCGTTAGAGACGCGATGCATCGCGTCTCTACAGTTTGCGTTTGATAATTCTCATTTAAATCCGTATCTTTGCAACTGTCATTAATGGATTTAAATAAAACATTTATGAGACAGCGTATATACATAGACACATCGGTAATAGGCGGATATTACGACCCTGAATTTGAGGCATACACCATTCCCCTGTTCGAACGGATCAGGGAGGGCGAGTTTGTCATACTCCTTTCGTCCGTTACACAGGATGAACTGGAAAATGCCCCTGAACAGGTGCAAAGCCTGATAAAAGGCTTGAGAAAGGAATATACGGAATTTCTGGATCCCGGACGAAGCCGTAGAACTGGCAACCCGGTATATTACTGAAAAAGTGGTCGGACAGACAAGCTATGCCGACTGCCTGCACATCGCACTCGCAACCATTCACCGCGCCGACTTCCTGATAAGCTGGAATTTCAAGCATATCGTGAATGTCCAGCGCATACGTGGATACAATGCCATCAATATCAAAAACGGATACAAACCGTTGGAAATACGTTCACCCAGAGATTTTGAAAAATATGAAGACGACTGAAAAAGAATTTGACGCCGTAAAGTTCATGCGGCAACAGCGCGACCGGTTAAGCGCTCAATTATCGAAAATGACAAAACCGGAAATAGTAGCTTATTTCAGAAAAAAGGCAGCGGAAACAACCGTTCGTCCCGCCGGATGATAGCCCCCGCCCGGCGTAGCATCTGTGTTAGGACAGTGAGGATGTCTTAAAAGAGCGACATCTTTTTTTAATCAGGCCGCGAATTTGAGGGGAAAATTTTCGGTTGATGGAGTTTGAGGAATGAAAAAGTGACCGTTTTTCATATGGTCTTCCTTCATGCGCATAAAGGTTGCATCCCGGTCAGTCTTGGAATATGAATTTCTGTCTCCCATAATTTCCGGTTTTTCTTCGTACTCCTTCAGTTTCGGTAAATATTTTTTTTCCAATGTTTTAAGCGATTTTGTAACTGCTTTTTCTTCTTCTTTTGTAAGATTCTTTTGGCTGTTTTCGGCATTGATTTGGGAAATGCGTTTTTTGAGTTCTTTTGAGTTTATGGGCGTGGGCGGATCATCATCGGGCTGGTTGTCCTGTGCTATGCATTCGTCTATCTGTTTGAGGATGACCTCGATTTTTGCTTCGAGTTTCGCCCTGTTTTTTTCAACCGACTTGCGCCGGACAAAACTGTACCGATTCGCCCGCGATTCCATTTTCGTACCGTCTATATAAATCGTGTTTAA
>JAISCL010000376.1 GCA_031265585.1 Tannerella sp.
TTTCCGGCTGAAAGGAAATCAATGGCAGCACCCGTGCCACGTCCGCCGCATCCGACCAGACCGGCCTTCAGGGGTTTCCCGTCAGGCGCCCGATCCGGCAAGACCGGCACCTCAACCTCTTTCAGTTGCGTACCGCCCTCTTTTTTAGCGGTCGATGTACATCCGGTGATAAACGCGGGAACAGATACTGTCCCGATAGCCCCGCAAACGGAACTCTTAATAAAACCTCTCCGATTTAAAGCTTTTTTTTCCATTGTGTATATATTTAATTTACAATATTCCTGTGTGGGGCTGCAAATATAGGAAATAAAATTGTTTTCTTTCAAAAAAACCATTATTTTTGCTTTCAAACAGTAAAAACCGAATGAAAATGAATAAACTGATAATTTCCACCGGCATTATTTTAGCGGTCATTCTGATTATGACGATAATATACCGTTTAGTGAATATCCTGCCTCCGGACGGAATATCCAAAGACACACAGGCAATGGCGATTTTAAATGACGCTTCCTGTGCGACATGCCACAGGAAAAACAGTACACTCCCGTTCTATGCCACTTTTCCCGTGCTTGGGAACAGGGTCAGAAATGAACGGGGCGTTCTTCATTTTAATATAGACGGAACGGTCGAAAAGATTGGGAGAGGGGAAGTGATCAATGAAGTCACGCTGGCTAAAATAGAGATGACAACAACGGTCACAGGTGCCATGCCCCCGATGACATATAACCTTATCCACTGGGGATCTTCCATCACGCCGGCAAAACAAAAGATACTGAAGGAATGGATCAAAAGTCACCGCGAAGCATTTTATCCGAATCTTACGGCCACCGACCGCTTCAAGTATGAACCGGTAAGGCCGCTTCCATCATCATGGCCTGTAGACAGGAATAAAGCCCTGCTCGGAGAGAAGTTATTTCATGATACACGCTTATCATCCGACAACACCCTGTCCTGTTTTTCGTGTCATAATCTGCAAACCGGAGGGGTCGACAAAAAACAGTACCCGGAGGGGATCGGGAAAATCCTCGGCAAAGTAAATACGCCGACAATCTATAATGCCTGTTTCAATCATTCACAGGGCTGGGACGGACATGCCGTCAATCTAAAATCACAAATCGCAGGACATCTGCTGAGTCCCTGCGAAATGGCCAATCGGTCGTTCAATGACATCCTGAAAAAATTGCGGAAAGACAGGGAACTGAAACATACGTTTGAAAAACTATACCGCGAAGGCATTACCGAAACAGCTATCGCCGACGCCATCGAAACATTCGAAAAAACACTCCTGACGCCGGACTGCCGCTTTGACAAATACCTCCGGGGAGAGGAACAGATCCTGGATAAAGATGAAATCAGGGGGTACGAATTATTCAAATCAAATAAATGTGCAATCTGTCATACCGGCGTCATACTCGGCGGACAATCCTGTGAAATCATGGGCCTCTATAAAAATTACTTCAACGACCGCGGCTGGGATCTTACGAAAGAAGACCTGGGCCGTTTTAATCAAACCGCAGACGAATACGACCGTCACCGGTTCAAAGTGCCCGGATTACGCAACGTAGCCCTGACCAAACCCTATTTCCACGACGGTAGCCAGCAAACAATCCACGATGCCGTAAAAATGATGGGAATTTATCAATCCGGTCGCTCCATCAATGATGAAGAGATCCGCGCCATTGTCGCTTTCCTCGAAACACTCACCGGATTGCCCCAAACAACCGGCGAAAAGGCGGAACTCGAGGAAAAACCCGCCGGCAGAGACCCGGAAACAAAACCCTGAAAAACCTGCAGTCGGGAAACAGGTATTATATTTCAAAGTAAATGTCACAATGCCGGTGAAATGTTAACGGAAAGCCCCAGAGCGTTGATTATTCTGTAAAATGTAGCTGCACTGGGGACTACGGTTCCCTTTTCAATACGGGAAATGTACGATTTATCGGCGCCTATTCTTTTTGCAAGTTCTTCCCGGCTCAATTTTACATTCTTGCGGGCTTCCAGTAAGATCCGGCTGGTATAAAAAGAAAAGGCTTCTTCATCAAACTTAGTACGTTCTGTGGTACCCCTGGCGCCGTATTGAGATGCTAAAACACTGCTGTAATTCCTTATTTTATGATCATTTGTCTGCATAATATGCCTCCTTTATTTTTAATGCTTTTCAATTTCACCAACAGGTGTTTTTTGTGTCTTTTTATGGAATCCATTGAATAATACTACAATATTGTCATTGTCGAAAATAAAAAATACACGGTAAATATTACTGTTGTATTCCATACGCAATTCATACAATCCGTCACGAATATATTTTAATGAATTTTGCGGGTATCCTGTCGTTGGTTTCGAGAAGGGAAATAATATATTAACTTTATACTGCACACGGGCTAAAATTGTGAGATGTCATCCTTGACTTGAAAGGAAAGCCCTTTCGTGCTAATCCGATTTTTCGACTGCACACAAAATACTGCTACGCGCAGTATATTTGCCTTTCCGGTGCAACAGTTTTAACTGTTGATTCACTGTGTATTAATCTGTTTCACGGTAGAAACTAACCTTTTCATGACTTTCTCTTGGATATATGACCTACATCACAACTCAGTGTGACCTACATCACACTATAATGTGACCTACATTACACGGAGGTGTGATGTAGGTCACATTATTAAATGCTCGTTTGCGATTTACTAAATATTGCTGTTATTTTAGCTAAAAGATAGCATCCGACACATTAATATACAGTATAGCGGATGATGATAACGGGAACTGCTCGATAACATCTCACAAAATTACACCGCGTGAAGTATAACACAGGGTATGGCCGCTAATAAACTGACGTTTACATACTTTGCACAAATAACTTTGCTTTTTCGATATTTTTTGCCGTTTTTCTTTATCTTTGTGCGCTGGCAATCGGGATAATGGTTATTGAGCTTGTCGAAACAGGGAGGGGTATTGTTATTTCGCGAAAATATTTCCTTTAGGTCTGATTGACTAATTTTTATAGCAGCATGCTTTTTACATCACCACCAAAACATTTAAACGTTGGAGGACATTTTTATGAGGCGTAAAATATTTATCATTCTATCGTTCATAAGTCCTGTATTATATTTCTTCGGACTTCGTCTTTTACATGTGATTTTCCCGCCGGAGAGAACCGAGTCTCTTAAAAGCGAGATTATAATAGCTATAATAATCGGATATACTGCAAGTCTTTCACTTTGGAATTTAGACAGGAAAAGTCAAAAAGGAAAAGATTCTCGGACTAAAGATTCCCGCATGAAATAAAGCCGATAAAAACGGGCAAATAGAAAAAGTTATTTGTTAAAGTCGCTAACAAGTCCGTGTTTGCGTTGCCCGGCGCCTTTGTGGCGGGTCAGGTTATCGCCCAAATCGTCACGCATTTCGTCCGCTATCGTTGAAAGTTTAATAACAACTTCCGGATACTGGGCGATCACATCGTAACGCTCACCGGGGTCACGGCGTAAATCGTACAACTCCGGTTTGTCAATCGAAAGATTCGTCAATAATCCGGGATGACCGTCATTTCCGGGCAGATGCCGGGTGTAAGTGGTATATTTATGAGGGAAAACCAGTTTAAACATACCGTCTGTGACAGCTTCCAGGTCGTTTTTGTTAAAATAATAGACAAATGAAGTTCTCGGATTTACGCCTGCTTCCTGCTTCATAAGGGGTAGAAGGCTCACGCCGTCGATCTTACGTTCCGGTAACGGAGCGCCGCTTATTTCCGCCAGTGTCGGGAACAGGTCTATATTGGATGCCAGCTGACTGCATGTGGCGCCCGGCTGTATGGTTCCTTTCCAGTACATCACACACGGTACACGGTTTCCGCCGTCGAATGTCGCAGCTTTCGCTTCACGCAAACCGCCGGCCGAACCGGCATGGTTTCCATAACTGGCCCACGGCCCGTTATCCGACGTCAGGATCACCAGGGTATTTTCTTCAAGTCCCAGTTCGCATAATGTTTTTAGGACTTCGCCGACACTCCAGTCTATCTCCATCATCACATCTCCGTATAGTCCCTGCTCGCTTTTACCTTTGAACTTATCCGATACGGCCAGCGGAACATGAGGCATCGAATGAGCCAGGTATAAGAAGAAGGGCCGTGATTTATTCTTTTTAATAAAGTTCACGGAACGTGTTGTATAGTCTGTTGTAAAGCGGGTCTGATCCGTATTATAACCGGCGACCCTGTTTCCGTCGACAGTCGGTAAATCCGGGAAATTGAATGTGGTTCCCTGTTGCGGATGAAACGGCCACATATCATTCGAATACGGCAATCCGTAATACTCATCAAACCCGTTTTGCAGGGGGAGAAACGGCTCCGCATCCCCCAAATGCCACTTGCCGAAAATGGCCGTCTGATATCCTTTTTGTTTCACCAGCTCTCCCATCGTCATTTCGTCCGGATGTATACCGTACGGATTATTCGGCCCGGGCGCCCCGTTGAATCCGATGCGGTTCGGATAGCACCCGGTTAACAGTCCGGCGCGTGAAGCGCCACTGATTGGCTGCGACACCAGGAAATGTGTGAACCGCATGCCTTCCGACGCCATGCGGTCGATATTCGGAGTCTTATATCCATAAGCTCCATTGCAGGAGAAATCGCCATAACCGGCATCATCCAGATTAATCACTATAAAATTGGTATATCCGGCGGAAGCCTGTCCGATCAAAGGAATACCGGTCGCAAACAATAACAATTTAGCTTTCTTATTTTTCATACGGTCGGAAATATTTTTCAAGTTGTGCTGCAAATATAGGAAAGATGCATTACCTTTGCAACTAAAGTCCTGACAAATGAAACGATTTTATTTAATCATACTAAGCTGTTGTATCTTGCCGGCGCCGGGCGTATTCATTTCAGCAGAAACAACAGTCCCGCATGTAATCACGCAGGCGCAACCGTTAAGCCCGCAGGCGCAGATTAGCCTGCTGACAAGTTCCCCCAGTGACGATGATGTTTATACGGTATACGGTCACACGGCGCTTCGCGTGAATGACCCCGAAATATCCGTCGACTGGGTTTTTAACTATGGGATATTCGACTTCTCAAAACCGAATTTCATCTATCGCTTTGCCAAAGGAGAGACTGACTATCAGGTTCGGGCATACGGTTTTAAAGATTACCTGACGGATTATACAGAGCGGGGATGCGAAGTGTACGAACAGATCTTAAACCTTTTGCCGGAAGAAAAGGAATCGTTATGGCAGGCGCTTGTATTGAATGAACGACCGGAAAACCGTGTATACCGGTACAATTTCTTCTTTAACAACTGTGCTACGCGGCCTGCCGTCATGATCGAACAGAGCCTGAAAGGAATCCTGAAATATCCGTCACAAACGACGCTGCCGACATTCCGTGAAGCCATTAACTATTGCACGCGCAACCATCCCTGGACTACTTTTGGCTGTGATCTGGTTATGGGTTTACCGACAGACCGGAGAATGACGATGAAAGAGACTTTTTTTCTACCCGAATATCTCAGGAAGGCTTTTGATCAGTCGGAAATAGTCCGGAACGGCACAGCGCAGCCGCTGGTTACCGCAGTAAACGTTTTAGCTGGGGAAACGCAGGTCAGGAAAGAAGCCCCTTCCTTTTTTCTGTCTCCCCTGTTCTGCTTCACGCTGTTTTTTATCCTTATACTGCTGTTGACCCTGAACGAATGGCGTAAGAAAACAGACGGCCGCCGGCTGGACTGCCTGTTATTCCTTATCGCCGGGATCGCCGGATGTATCCTGTTTTTTTTAAGCTTTCTATCCGTGCATCCGTGCATGTTTCCGAACATCTCGCTCTTGTGGTTGCACCCTCTTCATTTGATCGCCGTCATTTTGTTTTCCGTAAAAAAGTTCGATAATATGGCTTTTTGGTATCATTTTATTAACTTTGTAGCCATTTTGGTAATGGCTGTGGCATGGATTTTCATCCCGCAACATTTCAATCCGGCGTTCATTCCGTTGATTACAAGCCTCTGGCTAAGATCCGGCAAGACGCTATTAAGAAGAAAACGAACTGTCGAATGAGAAAATTTATAACATCGCTGGTTGCTGTATTAGTAGTCGCAAACCTGCAGGCGCAGCAACAGTATACACCCAAACTGATTGTCTGGATAACAATTGATCAGTTGCGTGGCGACTATCTGGAATATTTCAAAAATTCATTTGGTGAACGCGGCTTCAAACGTTTGCTGAATGAGGGCGTGGTTTACAACCATGTACAGTTTGAATTTTCAAACATCGACCAGGCAAGCTCTTTTGCAACACTGTTCACCGGTTCCAACCCCTGCTATCACAGCATTACCGGAATCACAAGATACGATTTCGAAAAAGAACAGGAATCTTCCTGCCTGTATGACGCCCATTATCTCGGCAACTACACGCACCAGAACTTTTCACCCAAAAACCTTTTATGCTCGACAATCGGCGACGAACTGAAGTTGGCATCCAAAGGAGCCGGCCTAGTTTACGCGATTGCGCCGGAACCCGAATGTGCCATCCTGTCTGCCGGACATGCGGCAGACGGAGCGTTCTGGCTGGACAATTATAACGGGAAATGGGCGACCACCACCTTCTATAAAAACATTCCGCCTTACGTAGACAAACTGAACAGCGGTACGGAATCCCTTTCTTCACGGCTTTCTTCCTTTTCCTGGAGTCCCATGCTGCAGGCCGGCAGTTACAGCGCATTACCTTACATAACCGATAAAAAGCAGTATAACTATAAATTCAATGAAAAGGAAGTCGGATGTTATCCGCGCTTTAAGACCTCTCCCTTTGTAAACAATGAGGTCGGCAAGCTTGCCACCCAGTTCATAACCGCCGGAGGGTTAGGCGTCCATCAAGCGCCGGACCTGTTAAGTATCACATTTTACGGAGGTAATTTCCTGGAGGTTCAGGACAAAACATACACACAGGAGGTTCAGGATATCTATTTCCAGCTGGATAAAAACATGGAAGAATTACTGGAAGCGATAGACAAAAAGGTCGGGCTTAGCCAGACCCTCGTTGTTGTAACGGGATCCGGTTACTATACGGATACGGAGGTCATTCCCGACGAAAAGGAGGCTGTTGGAGGCACCTTCCACCCGAAGCGCTGCACGGCTTTGCTGAATATGTACCTGCGGTCGATATACGGCCAGAAAAACTGGATTCAGGGCTACTACAACCGGCAAATCTTCCTGAACCGCAAAACCGTCGAAGATGAAAAATTAGACCTGAACACCGTCCAAATCAAAGCGGCGGAGTTTATTGCCGAATTTAGCGGCGTGCAGCAGGTTACAACAGACCTGTCCCTCAGATCCGGCAACTGGAATGAGGGTAGCGCCACGCTCCGTTATGGAACGCATCATATCGGACGCGGCGACCTGATCATCGAACTCCAACCCGGCTGGGGCGTGGAAGACGATGTTACCGGACAGCGAGGAGTCGCAAAACGCAACAACGCAGTAATCACCCCTTTGTTTTTTATAGGAAACCACCTGAAACCGAAACGTGTCGAGCGGACTGTTTATGCGACGGAAATAGCCCCGACAGTAACAAACGTCCTGCGTATCCGTGCACCGAACGCATGCCGTGACCTTCCCCTGTCCGAAATAAAATAAAAACGGATCATCTGTTACATATATAATTATCTTGAAACAACTAATTTACAACATATAACAAAATGGGATTTAACGACATACTGACCAAGTTGTTCGGCAACAAGTCACAGCGGGATTTAAAGGAAATCACCCCTTACGTAGAGAAAGTAAAAGCGATTTATCCTTCCATAGAAGCCCTTTCCAACGATGAACTGAGGGCTAAAAGCGCAGAAATACGGAAAAAGGTACAGGATTATGTATCTGGCGAGAAAGCTAAAATTGCCTCGCTGCGTGAAGGCATCGACGACAAGCCCCTTGAAGAACGCGAATCTGTCTGGGCCGAAGTCGACCGGATAGAAAAGGAGATCATGGAACGTCTCGAAGCAGTTCTCGAAGAGGTGCTGCCCGAAGCATTCGCAATTGTAAAAGATACGGCTCGACGCCTTTCCGAAAATGAAACGGTTGAAGTGACAGCCAACGATTTTGACCGTGACCTTGCGGCCGGACATGATTTTGTTAAAATAGAAGGCGATAAGGCCATCTACTTCAATCACTGGGTTGCCGGAGGCACGGAAATTGAATGGAATATGGTACACTACGACGTTCAGTTGTTCGGAGGCGCCGTTCTCCACAAAGGTAAAATTGCCGAAATGGCAACCGGTGAAGGCAAAACGCTGGTAGCAACCCTGCCGGTTTTCCTGAATGCACTGACAGGAAACGGCGTACACGTCGTCACTGTAAATGATTACCTCTCCAAACGCGACTCGGAATGGATGGGGCCAATCTACATGTTCCATGGCCTTTCGGTGGATTGCATCGACAAGCACAAACCCAATTCCGACGAACGGCGCATAGCCTACAACGCAGATATCACTTTCGGAACAAACAATGAATTTGGCTTCGATTACCTGCGCGATAACATGGCGATCAGCTCGAAAGACCTCGTACAGCGCAAACATAATTACGCGATTGTTGATGAGGTGGACTCCGTACTGATCGACGATGCCCGTACACCGCTGATTATTTCCGGCCCGGTACCCAAAGGGGAAGACCAGCTTTTCGAAGAATACCGCCCGAATGTGGAACTCGTGGTGAATGCACAGAAAAACCTGTGTACTAAATTACTGACGGAAGCCAAACAGAAAATGGCAAATGAAGACAAAAAAGTGCAGGACGAAGGTACGCTTTCACTGTTCCGTTCCTACAAAGGGATGCCCAAAAACAAAGCGCTCATCAAGTACCTGAGCGAACAGGGCGTTAAATCCGCCATGCTGAAAACCGAAGAATTTTACATGCAGGACAATATGCGCCAGATGCATGTGGCAACGGATGAACTTTATTTTGTCATCGACGAAAAAAACAATACGATCGAATTGACGGACAGAGGGATCGATCTGCTCACCGGCAGGACGGAAGACCCGCTGTTCTTCATTTTACCAGATATCGCATCCGAACTGTCACAGATCGATAACCTGGAGTTGTCCGCAGAAGACAAACAGATAAAAAAGGACGAACTCCTGACAAACTATTCCGTTAAAAGCGAACGTGTTCATACGGTCAACCAACTGTTGAAAGCGTATTCTTTATTTGACCGCGATGATGAATATGTCGTGATTGACGGCCAGGTGAAAATTGTGGATGAGCAGACGGGACGTATCATGGAAGGACGTCGCTACTCCGACGGACTCCATCAGGCGATCGAAGCCAAAGAACGTGTAAAGGTGGAAGCGGCGACACAAACCTTTGCAACGATCACGCTGCAGAACTACTTCCGCATGTATCATAAGCTTGCCGGCATGACAGGTACCGCCGAAACGGAAGCGGGTGAATTTTGGAACATCTACAAGCTGGATGTGATCGTCATACCGACCAATGAACCGGTCGTGCGTAATGATATGAACGACCGCATCTACAAGACGAAACGCGAGAAATATAATGCGGTCATCGAAGAAATCAGTTTGCTGGTTTCCAAAGGACGCCCGGTACTTGTAGGCACCACGTCGGTAGAGATCTCGGAATTGCTGAGCCGTATGCTTAATATGCGCAAGATACACCATAACGTACTGAACGCCAAACTGCACCAGAAAGAGGCCGAAGTTGTGGCACAGGCCGGGCAGGCAGGTGTTGTTACGATTGCAACCAACATGGCCGGCCGCGGTACGGACATCAAGCTGTCACCCGCGGTAAAGGAAGCGGGAGGACTTGCCATTGTCGGCACCGAACGTCACGACAGCCGCCGGGTAGACCGTCAGCTTCGCGGACGTGCCGGACGTCAGGGAGATCCGGGATCATCCGTCTTCTTTGTCTCCCTCGAAGACAACCTGATGCGCCTTTTTGCAACGGAAAGGATTGCCGGAGTGATGGACCGCATGGGATTCAAGGAGGGCGATGTGCTGGAAGCCTCCATGCTAAACAAATCTGTGGAACGCGCCCAGAAAAAAGTGGAAGAAAACAACTTCGGAATCCGTAAACGCCTGCTTGAATATGACGACGTGATGAACTCGCAGCGTAACGTAGTCTATACGCGCCGCCGTCACGCCCTGATGGGAGAACGGATCGGACTGGATGTAGTGAACACGCTCTATGATGCATCCGGTACCATCGCCGAACAAAACGAAGACGGTGATTACGAATCATTCAAAATGGATCTTTTCCGTACGCTGGCCTTGGACAGTCCGGTCACAGAAGAAGAATTTAAAGGAATGAAAGTTGAAACGCTGACGGACAATGTATTCAACGGTGCGCTTGAACTTTTCAAACGTCACATGGATCACATGGTGCAAATCGCCAACCCGGTGATCAGGCAGGTCTATGAAAAACACATGTATGAAGATATCTTGATACCGGTTACGGACGGAATGAAAATGTACAATATCACCTGTAATCTGAAAGAAGCGTACGAAACCTCCTCTAAAACGGTCGTCAAATCGTTCCAGAAGTCAATCATCCTCCACATGATTGATGAATCATGGAAAGAGCACCTCCGTGAAATGGATGACCTGCGCAACTCCGTACAGAATGCGAGCTACGAAAATAAAGACCCGTTGCTGATCTACAAACTGGAAGCCTACAATCTGTTCAAGTCGATGGTTGAAAACATGAACCGTAAAACGGTTTCCATACTGATGCGCGGACAGATCCCCGTACGTGACGAGGCGGAAGAACAGCGGGTACAGGTAAGGCAGGCCGCACCGGAACGCCGTACGGACCTCAGCCGTTACCGCACGCAGAGAGACGACATTGCACAGGGAGGAACCCGAGGAGGCGGCAGCAGAGACAACGTCTATCCGCAGGGACAGCGTCCCCCCGCAGGCCCTCCTCAACAGCTGCCGAAAGAACCCGTCCGCGTAGAAAAACGCGCCGGGCGCAATGACCCCTGTCCATGCGGCAGCGGCAAAAAATACAAAAACTGCCACGGAAAAGGACTTTAAAACAGTGTGCTTCGGGCAAACCGGTAACTGATACTCAACGTTTTTTTAGCGAAACTGGAAAAGCAGGGGATGCACATCCGGAACGGTTGCCTTCAGGTAGAGACGCGATGCATCGCGTCTTTACGGATTTGAGAAGGCGTGGTAGATCACCGGATAAAACTGGTGAAAATTTTTTCGCGTTCGGATGGCGCTGTGGTTTTTGAGGCTTCCCGCATCTTGAGCATCCAGGCCATATTTCGCCCCAGCGTCTGCATGATTTGTACGCCTTCTGCATCCTGCATGGCGTCACCCGGCTCAAGCCCGTGGATCACATGCCAGTAACTGGACGAGGGCATGAGCATTTCCGAGATGGAAAGGTAATGGTTCAGTGCGTTGAACGTCATGCTGCCGCCCGTGCGCCGGACGGCTGCCACCGAGGCGCCTGCCTTGTGGCGGAAAAGGCAGCCGTTCGCGGCGGCGACGTAAAACGTACGGTCGAGGAAGCATTTCATCGTCCCCGCAATACCCGAATAATAGACCGGTGAACCGAGCACGATGCCGTCGGCTGCCGTCATCCGGGCGACAGCTTCGTTTACGGCATCGTCTGTGAAACGGCACTTCCCGTCCCGGTTTTCGGCGCACCGGCCGCACCCGATGCATCCGCGCACGCGTTTGCCGCCCACTTCGATCACTTCAAATTCAATTCCTTCCTGCTGCAATTCCGCGCCTACCAGTCTCAGGGCGCAGGCCGTATTGCCGTCCCGTCGGGGACTTCCGTTGATAGCTACTACTTTCATGACATTTTTTCCGCAAAGATACGGTATCCGGCTGTATATTTTGATTAACTTTGCCGACGGATTTTAATAAAATGATGATGAACGGACCGGAAAAACTGTACCGCCTGCTCGAACAGCTGGCAATTCCCTTTGAATACCTTGAACATCCGGCGGCGCCAACCGTTGCGGTCGCCCGGCAGTACTGGGCGGGACACGACGCGACGCACTGCAAAAACCTCTTCTTCCGCAACCACAAAGGCAACCGCCACTACCTGGTCATCCTCGACTGCACGCGGGAGATGGATATCCACCACATCGAAAAGCAGCTGCATCAGGGCAAACTCACCTTCGCCTCCCCGGCCCGGATGATGAAATACCTGGGCGTCACACCCGGCTCCGTGACCCCCTTCGGACTGATCAGCGACGAAGAACACCACGTCGCCGTTTTCCTTGACAGAAGCCTGCAAAAGGCCGCCCGTCTAAGCTTTCATCCCTGCATCAACACCGCCTCCCTGATGATTGCAACCGCCGATTTTATCCGCTTCATGGACTATACGCAAAACCCATACGAGTGGATCGAAGTGTACTGAGGGATACGCCATAAATTTTGCAGGAGATTTTTATTCGCCTGCATGTAAATTGACGGTTTTCATGTATATTTGAGCATAAATTTTCACACTAATCGGTACGATGGACGCTTTCAGTTATAAAATAAATCACCGTTCAGGACAGGCCGGATTACCGGATCCCCCCGGTAGCCCCGTCCGCGGAATATACATGGCGGGTAAGCGTTCCGGCCTTAGCGCGCCGTCCGTCCCTTCCCCCGCACACCCGGCGCCTGTAAACTTTTCTTTTTTCTGTTTAAGCGGGGGAGGCAGGATGCCGGTCGATTAATTCCAGTATCAACAGGGATAATTTTTCTATATCGCCATGTATAGTTCCCGACATGTAACGTTCGTAAATATCCGTATTATCAGGTGGATTAAGATTAACCCAAAATGTCCATTAGGATGATCCGTCGGTAGCCTCCCATAATTTTTTAATCCATGCCCTTCGTTGCATCTGTAATGCCATTGTTACAATAAGTCTGTTCCCGGATTTTTCGATGGTCGATGGGATGGCTAACAATTTGTATCGTATCATTGACAGCCTGTTTCTCCTCTTGCCTCCTATAACCAACTGTTTGAACAAACTTATAAAAAGATAGGCATTTATTTTTATTTGAACAAATCAAAATGTATTGATTATTTATTTACAAATCCTTAGAGTTAAAGCAAAATGGTTGGAACTTATAACTTTCACCAATTTTAATTGGTTAATAGTAATGTGCAATCAGCGTGTTTTACAATA
>JAISCL010000108.1 GCA_031265585.1 Tannerella sp.
AATACCCGGCGGCATGGCTGTAAATCCGCAGCTCCGCGCGGTTAAACAGTCCCAGAAATCCTTCCCGGTTGTTGAAAACTTTGATTTTGTTGATTCTTGTGTAAAACATAGTAATTATAGTATTTAGTGATTAAAACAGTGAGGACGGATCAGGCCGCAGGGGCGCAGGACGTCCTGAAAAGCGGAATGGACGCCGAAGCAGGGAAGACTTGCTTCCGAACTTCGTACGTCCATCTGAAAAGCAGGTAAGTCCGTATGACTTTCCGTGTTGAAAAAAAACGTATCTTGACGCGTGTATGTGTTGCGCAGGCGATCAATAACGCGCGTAGCGCGTATGCGTATATTATAAGTAGAGAGAGAGAGAGAGAGAGAGAGAGAGAGAGAGAGAGCACAAAATATTTACAACAAACAAATTAAAAGGCATAAAAAAACCTAACGCCCTTCTATTTTCTGTTCCCTGTATGAATAATGAACTGTGCCTCATGTTTTTCTATTTATTAATCATTCTTATTTTTTGGTCGGGGCAAAGATAGAGTATCTTTTTTGTTTATTGCAAGCGAGAATAAAAAAATAACAGATGATTATAAAAGTTTAACACTTGCCGCTATTAAAGACCTGTTTTTATCGGATGTGTATCAGTAGAGACGCGATGCATCGCGTCTCTACCTGAAAAGCAGAGACGTCCTGCCTTTCAGGTAGCATCGCAGGGTCGATAGCTGTCATGTCCGGATTATAACAGGTTACATTATAATTTTTGCCATCGGCGGCAGTTGTTCGGAATTTCCGAACAACTGGATCTAATCCGTATTTTCCGCAGACCGGTATGTGCGATAACTGTATAAAGAGATTACAATAAAACAGATCAGCGGCAAAACAAACGAAAAACGGACAGATGACAGCGATTCAAACCAGACCGCCTTGTCAATCAGCAGACCCTGTAAGGGAGGCATCAGGCAGCCGCCACCGATCGCCAGGATCAGTCCGGCAGAACCGAGTTTCGCATCATCGCCCAATCCTTTCAGTGCAATGCCGTATATCGTCGGGAACATCAGCGACATGCAGGCCGAAATGGCAACCAGGCAATAAAGACCGGGCATTTCCTTGATGAATATGGTTCCCAGTGTAAAGCCGATTCCACCGATAGCCAGCACCAAAAGTAAAAGGCTCGGCTTAAAATATTTCAGCAGGAATGTACATATAAACCGGCTGGATACGAATATCGCCATCGCAATCATATTATAGTTCTGTGCGGTTGTTTTAGCCATCCCCAGTTCCGTTTCTGCATACTGGATAATAAATGTCCACACCATGATCTGAACGCCGACATAGAAAGCCTGGGCAATCACGGAACTGACATACCGCCTGTTCCGCAACAGGCGTCTGAATGTAGCCAGTGATGAAGACTGGCTTCCCGCATCATCCGGCTGACTTTGCGGAAGACGCGACAGTAAAAATACAATGAAAAAGACCAGCACCACCATGCCCAGAATCAGATAGGGCAGGCTTACGACATCCAGGTCTGCCTTTTGTATGGCGTCAAAAGTCTCCGGATCGGTCAGCTGTAACGTCGCTCGTTCAGGTTCCGTTGCCTGATTCAGGCGTTTCAGGATAAATTCTCTGGCGATCATCATCCCCGTCAGGGAGCCGATCGGATTGAAAGCCTGCGCAAAATTAAGTCTGCGCGTAGAGGTCTCTTTCGGGCCAAGGGAAAGAATAAAGGGGTTTGAGGTCGTTTCAAGAAATGCCAGGCCGCATGTCATGATAAAATAGGCAACCAGGAACAGCCAGAAGGCCATTGCATTCCCGGCCGGGAGAAAGAGGAAACAGCCTACCGAATATAAAGCCAGACCCACTACAAGTCCTTTTTTATAATTGAACTTTTTAATGAATAATGCAGCAGGAATAGCCATAAAGCAATAGCCTCCGTAAAAGGCGAACTGCACCAGCGAACTTTCAAAGTTTGTGATCAGGAGGATGTTTTTAAAGGCAGCGACCATGGGGTTTGTAATATCATTCGCAAATCCCCACAGGGCAAAAAGAGAAGTAACCAGGATAAACGGGAAGATCATCTTCCGCGGTATAACTGTATGTTTTTGTTTTTCCATGTATATATATAATTTTTTATGTCAAGTAATAATAGAAAACAGTAACGGCGAACAAAGATACAGAGTTTCTTTCCGCAGGAATTGTTCGCCGGTACATATTATCCAAAAGAGTCAGCGATTCTTTTATTTATAAAGCGGGCCGTAAGACCGGCAGGCGCGATAATCCGCACCTTCCTTATCCATTCCGAACGCATTCCAGGATGCCGGGCGGAAAATCTCCTTTTCTTCCACATTATGCATACAGACAGGTATGCGCAGCATAGAGGCCAGTGTGATCAGATCGGCTCCGATGTGTCCGTAACTGACGACGCCGTGATTCGCTCCCCAGTTATTCATGACGGAATAGACATCTTTAAATGCGTCGGAATCCGTCAGGCGCGGTGCAAACCAGGTGGTCGGCCAGCCCTTATCGGTACGGTCATCCAGTATTTTATGGGCATCCGGTTCAAGTTCTACCGTCCACCCTTCGGCAATCTGCAGAACAGGGCCTAATCCTTTTACCAGATTCAGGCGAACCATCGTACAGGGCATATTCTGCCGTGTCAGGAATTTGGAGGAAAAGCCGCCTCCCCTGAAATATTCGCGATTGGCCGGAACCCAGTTGGTCGCATCCAGGCAGGCCTGTGCCTCTGCGTCACTGATCTCCCAGAACGGTTTCATCGCCGGATTTCCGTCTTTATCCGCCTGGCGTGCAGAACCGTCTAACGATGCCGCGCCCGAGTTGATCAGATGGATGATTCCATTCGCCGCTCTGCCTTCGAGTTTCTTTCCGGTTACGCGTTCCACGGAGCCGGGACTCCAATAGGTACGGACATCGGCAAATACCTGAGCCGTATTCGTCAACAGATGACCAAATAGCATGGCCGTTCCGTTCAGGGCATCATTTTCAGTAGCCAAAACGAACGGTTGACGAACACCCGTCCAATCGAACGATGAATTCATGATCGCTTCCGTAAAATCTCCGTTCGGGTAAAAGTCCGTCCACTGGCGCTGTCCCTGAAAACCTCCGGCAATTGCATTATGGCCCAATGATTCCTCACCGAACCCCATTTCTTTCAGTTTCGGATTGCCAATCATCAGGTCGCGTACAATCAGTGTCATCTTCACTACAAACTCCCAGTCGGCATCCTTGCCTGCACGGTCTTTCTGCAAGTCGGGACGGTTGCAGATATCTTCATATTCCTTACAGTTTGCCTTCGCCCAGGCGAGCGCTTTTTCATATTCCTCCCAGTCATAAATCCCCAGTGTCATGCGGCGAATAATCTCTACTTCATCGATTCCTTCACAGCGCATACCGAGATAATCCTCGAAAAAGTCCGTATTGACGATCGAACCGGCAATACCCATACAGACAGCGCCGACAGACAGGTATGATTTGCCGCGCATAACCGCTACCGACATGGATGCGCGTGCAAAGCGGAGCAGTTTCTTTTCCACGTCTGCCGGGATACTGGTATCTGCCATATCCTTTACATCCTGTCCGTAAATACCGAAAGCAGGCAAGCCTTTCTGTGCATGTGCAGCCAGGACGGCAGCCAGATAAACAGCGCCCGGACGTTCCGTTCCGTTAAATCCCCAGACGGCTTTTACCGTATGCGGATCCATATCCATCGTTTCGCTTCCGTAACACCAGCAGGGAGTCACCGTGATCGTCACACCTACATTTTCCCTTTTAAACTTTTCAGCACATGCCGCACTTTCCACCACACGGCCGATCGTAGAATCGGCAATTACGCACTGAACGGGAGATCCGTCAGGATACTTCAAATTTGCCGTAAGCAAATCCACTACACTTTTTGCCATATTCATGGTCTGCACTTCCAGTGATTCGCGTACACCGCCCATGCGGCCATCAATCGTCGGACGAATACCAATCTTAGGCCAGTCGCCCTGAAATCGTTTTGTTTTCATCTCTATTACTATTAAATTTGTGCTGCAAAAATAAAGAATAATAAACTCCCGCAAAATATCTGTTTTATTTTTTTTTGTATCCAAAACAAACACGGGAGCGTACTGCCTGCAAAAAACGGAGGACTGTCCTGCCGGAACGGCGACAGAATTAAATTTGTATTATTCTTTGGTATTACATTAATATGTACTACATTTGCCCGTAATAATTCGGAAATTATGTCATTAAAACGGTTTGGTGTTTCATTGGAGGAAGATATTTTGATTGCTTTGGACGGATTTGTAAAAGATAACGGATTTGCAAACCGTTCCCAGGCAATACGTTTTTTCGTAGAGAAAAACGTGGCGGAAAAGAAATGGCAATGCGATAACATTGTGGCCGGTACGATTATCATCATGTATAACCAGTCAAAAAAGGATATTGCGTCAAGGATCACAGAGATACAGCAACAGTATCAGGATGTGATACTTTCGTCCTCCCAATATTACCTGAACGAAGATTTTTGCCTTCATATCGCGACTGTGACCGGCGTCGCGCACCGCCTGACCGAATTGTCCGACCGGCTGGTTACCATAAAAGGAATAAAACACGGCAAACTTGTCATGAGCCGGGCGGACTGAATGAAGAAAACGATTCCCAATCTATTTACATTATAAAAATATCCGGTGAAAGGGATTAAACCAATCTCCTTTTTTTTAGTCTTATAAGCCGTGTGTTATTATAATCAGTTTTATTTAATTTAGTAAATTATGAAAAAGATTTTTGCAGCAGTTTGTATGCTCATGCTTACTTTTATGGTATCTGCCCAGAATCAGGGAGGCCGTGGAATGAGCGAAGAAGAAAGAGCGAAACGGTATGATGAATTGAAAAAGGAATTGAGCCTCACTGATCAGCAGGTGGATAGCCTCAAGGCCATTGACCAGGAACTTTTCACAAAGATGAGGGAAGTGCGTGAGAAAAACGGGGATAACCGTGAGAAAAACAGGGAGGATATGAGGAAGTTGACGGATAAGAGGAATGAGCGCGTAAAAGCGATTCTGACGGAAGAACAGTACACGAAATATCAGAAGATGGAAGAGCAGCGGCGCCAGCGCAACCCCGGCGGAGGACGGGGGAGACGGTAACATACGGATTGACTGAACGTCCGGAAGATCCTGAATATGCGAAAAAGCTACTTCACCGGGAAGTAGCTTTTTGCATTTCCCGGTTCCTGTCCGGACAGGAAGCAGGCCACGCCCCGGAAACAAAAATGAGCCGGCTCATTTTGTATTTCTCCCGGCTTGCACTATCTTTGCAGGGGTATATTGCGAAATGAAAAGATATGCATATATAATAATTCTCATTTTGAGCCTGTTAGAAGTACAGGCTCAAAAAACTTTTACAATCGTAATCGATCCCGGACACGGAGGCAGAGACCCCGGATGTGTGGGTTCCATCTCGAAAGAAAAAGCGATAAACCTGTCTGTCGCCTTAAAACTCGGCGCTTTAATCGAACAGAATCACCCGGATGTACAAATTATTTATACCCGCAAAACGGATGTTTTTATCCCCCTGGACGAACGGGCGAACATGGCTAACAAATACAAAGCCGACTTATTCATTTCCATCCATACCAATTCCATAAAAAAAGGAAACGCATCGGGAACCGAAACGTATACGCTGGGATTGACAAATTCGGATGAAAACCTGGATGTAGCAATGCGTGAAAACTCCGTCATATTAATGGAAGATGACTACCTGCAGAAATATGAAGGGTTTGATCCCAAATCGACGGAATCGTATATCATCTTCGAGTTTATACAAAATAAACACATGGAGCAAAGTGTATCATTAGCCTCCGAAATACAAAAATCATTTGCAAAATCGAAACGCGGTAATCGTGGCGTCCGCCAGGCCGGGTTGCTTGTGCTGCGAAAAACAGGTATGCCGGGCGTACTCGTTGAGCTGGGTTTCATATCAAACCGTCCCGAAGAACGCTTTATGGCTTCAAACGATGGCCAGAATACGCTGGCGCAGGCTATATACAGGGCATTCGACAGCTATAAAAAGGATTATGTCCGCAAATCGGGCAACATCGTAAATAAGCCGGTCATAACGGCCCCGCAGGAAATGACGGCAGACAGAAGTCCGCTGCATAAAGAGGATAATACCACTACGGACACATCTCCCGCAACAGCAGAAAAGACAAACGAAATCATATACAAAGTACAAATCATGACATCCGATAAAAAACTGTCTGTTAAAGACAACCGTTTCAAAGGGTATGAAAATGTTTCCTTTTATATGGATAAGGGTATTTATAAATATACATGCGGTTCCACGCCCGACTACAGGGAAATTCTCAGTCTGCATAAAAAAGCGGCGAAAGATTTTAAAGGAGCCTTTATTATAAAAACAAAAGACGGAAAAAGAATTTACAACTAAAAACAACTGCACAATGGGAAAATTTTCAAAAGAGATAAAAATCGGCATTACCACCATACTAAGTTTAGTATTGCTGTACATAGGCGTTAATTACCTGAAAGGGATCAATCTTTTCAAATCAGCCAACTATTATTATGTATCATGTAACAATGTAAGGGATATAACCATATCAAGCCCGGTGTTCGTTGAAGGATTTAAAATAGGGCTGGTGCGCAGTATCAAATACGATTATTCTTCCATTGACAGGATCACACTGGAAATAAACCTTGACAAAGGCATGAAAATAAACAAAGGAAGTTATATTTCCATCGAATCCACGCTGTTAAGCGGCGCAGAACTTCATCTGAAACTGAACCGGTACGCCAGCGAATACTATAAGTCGGGCGACATGCTGGAAGGACGTACAAAAGGAGGCATGCTGACGTCGGTGGAAGACCGGATCGTGCCCCAGGTAGCGGATTTCATGCCTAAAATCGATTCGATCCTGACAGGCCTGCAGGCGCTTGTTAATCATCCGGCGCTGTCTCAATCGCTCACTAACCTTGAAAGCACCACAAAGCAGTTGGAAACAGCGTCAAAACAGTTAAACACACTGCTCGGCAGGGATGTACCCGGCATCGTATCCGGCCTGAAAACAACATCCTCCAATTTGTCGGCTTTCAGTGAAGATCTGAACAAACTGGATCTTAATCAAAGTATAAACAGCCTGAACGCTACATTAGACAATATAAATACAATGGCGGTAAAACTAAACTCCAAAAACAATTCACTGGGGCTGCTCCTGAACGACACCTTACTGTACCGGAATCTGAACCTCACATTAGACAACGCCTCCGGGCTGTTACTGGACTTCAAACAGAATCCGAAACGATATGTCCGTTTTTCATTGTTCTGACATCAAACCGTTACCTCTTATACAAAAAAAATCTTTTCCGGCAATAGTTTTTTTAAATTTAGACCGCTTCTAAATAACAAAAAAAAAAACGTTTTTAAAAAAAAACGTAAGCGTTTGATTATGGTATATTTTGCCGGACGCTCCACACTTTTTAACCAATTTTCGCCAATAAAAAGCAATGCTCCCAATACTCATTCACACAAGTGATCCCAATTTTAATAAATTCATACCACACTAAAAATGAACATATTAATTATTAAACAACTGAAAGAAAAAGGGATATTGAATTTGCAGAATTTCCAAATAAAAAAGCAGTTTTTTTTTATAAATAAAATTCCAATCTTTGCACTGCCAAAAAAAATTGAAGAGAGCAAAATTGATATTGATATTAAAAAATGTGTATGCAAAAAGATTCTAAACAATTGTGGGAAGATTGCTTGACAGTCATTAGGGATATCGTTCCTCAGGCCGCTTTTGAAGCATGGTTCAAACCGGTTATTCCTTTATCTTATGAAGAACACAAGTTCACCATTCAGGTGCCAAGTCAGTTCTTCTACGAGTATCTGGAAGAAAAATATGTAAGTGTATTGAAGATGACGCTAAACCGTGTCTTCGGAGAAGGAACCACGCTTAAATACCGTGTGATGGTAAGCGGGCAAACAAAAGCGCCCAACGGCTACAGCATCACCTATCCGGGCGAAGAGTCAAAGACAATACCCTCGCATACCCCCAATAAGGTAGATGCTACCAAAGCGCCCGGAGCATTTAAAGTGGCATCGCAGGATTTGGACTCCCAGTTAAACCCGAGGTACAACTTTGAAAACTTTTTCGAAGGCGAAAGCAACAAGCTGGTACGCGCCGTATCCGAAAAAATAACGCTGGATCCCGGGAAAACAGCCTTTAACCCGTTATTCATATACGGCCCGTCAGGCGTTGGTAAAACACACGTTTGCCACGCTGCAGGGGTAAAGATCCGCGACCTCCATCCGGAAAAACGGGTCTTGTATGTATCGGCCAACCTCTTTCGCCTCCAATACACGGATGCCGTACGTAAAAACGTGACAAACGATTTCCTCAGTTTTTACCAAAGCATAGATGTACTCATACTGGACGATATACACGAACTGATCGGATTAACAAAAACACAGGAAATATTCTTCCAGATATTCAACAACCTGCACCAGCTAAGGAAACAACTGGTTCTCACATGTGACCGTGCACCCGTCGACCTGCAGGGCATGGAAGAAAGGCTTATCTCCCGCCTCAAATGGGGAATGACGGCCCAGATAGAACGGCCGGACCTGGCACTGCGAAAAAAAATCCTCCGCAACAAAATCAATCATGAAGGACTGGAAATGGCGGAAGATGTGTTTGAATTTATATCGGAAAACGTCACGGAAAATGTACGCGACCTCGAAGGCATACTGGTTTCCCTGATGGCAAATTCGGTGATAACAAATAAGGAAATAGATCTTACGCTTGCCCGGCAGGTGATCAGTCAAACCGTCCGTCTAGAAAAAAGGCAACTGACCATCAAAAAGATACAGGAGATTGTTTGCCGTTTTTTTAATTTGGATGAAGCACTTATACAAACCAAATCAAGAAAACGGGAAATTGTCCAGGCGCGTCAGATCACGATGTTCCTGGCCAAGAAATATACAGAATCATCCTTTGCCCACATTGGCAAAGTAGTAGGCGGAAAAGACCATGCAACCGTGCTTCATGCATGTAAAACGGTAAAAGACCAGATCGAAATAAGCAAAACATTCCGTTCCACAATGGAAGCCATCGAAGGATGCCTGAAACAGTAATCCTGAAAAAAAACAGAACTTCCGAAGAAAAAAGAAAAAGAGGCGGACAGGTATTCAACCTGCCCGCCTCTTGCGTTATTTGATAATAATTTTTTGTCCTGCGCTGTTGTTGAGGGTGACGATGTAAACGCCCGGCACCAGTCCGACTTTCGTTGTACCAGCGGAAAGGAGCGTGCGCAGTTCGCGCAGGACGCCGTCCGGCGTATAGATCCGGGCGATGCTGCCGGGGCGGGATGTGCGGATGAAGGCTTCGGAGCCGGAGGCCCAGATTTTGTCCGTTTCTTCCACCCATTCCCGTATAGCGTCTTCGCGGCCGCTGTACAGGTAGTTGGCGTAGTATTCCAGCTCGCCGGTTGAACCGCGAAGGATTACAACCTCCGTTTGCGGATCGTCGCCGTTCGAACCTGTCCAGCCGGTGAAGACGTCGCCCGTTTTACGGGGCGCTTCGAGGATGATGGCGCCGGATTCGACGGTGTAGGCCGCCGGGTTGCCGGAGGCGTTTTCGCCGCCGTTCAGGTGATAGCGGACGGGATATTCTTCCAGGACGAAAACGGCGCGCAGTTCAACATTCCCGTAAATAACGAGCGTATCGTAGAGCATGATGCCGGAGCAGGCTTCTATCCGTTCGTCACGGAGGGACGTATATTCGCCGTGGCTCCAGCCAGCGAAGCGGTAGCCCTCGTCGGGGACGACAAGCACGCCGTTACGGGGCGACGTGCGGAAGTCAAGCGCCTGCGGCGTCGCATTGCAGATCTCACCCCCGACGGAAGCGGAGAAGGTGACGGTCGAGACGCCGGCACCCTGGTGGTACGTACCGTTGGTCGGGACTTTGAGTGAATCACTTACCGTGACCCATGCCCGGTTGACGAACATCGGCTGCGAGGCGCTTACACCGCTTGCAGGCGTTGCCCGGAAGGTCGCCTCTACTGTTTCCAGCGACGGCACGCCGGTGAACGTCCATACGATCGTATCGCGCTCCGGCGGCCCGGAAATCGTCCCGTTGTCGTCGATACTGGACAGGTAAAGTGAGGGTGAGACCGCCGTACCGGCAACATATCGGAGGTAAGCCGGAAGCGTATCCCGGATAATGAGCGTACCGGAACTTAAATTCGCATTAACGGCCGTTATCTTATATTCGAGCACATCGCCGTAGAGTATCGAAACGGGATTGGGATAAGCGCCGTTATTCGCCACGGTAGACGGCAAAAGCCAGGCATCTTTCGTCATATCATTATTGAGCATCGGGCTAAACAGTACCATGGAGATTTCATTGTTGAGACTGTCACATTCGGGCTGATAAATGTACGTCGTTCCGCTGTCGTTAACCTTGGCTATGACATTAACCACCGGATACAAATCCATATTCACACGAACGGTCACGTATCCCGTGTCCCCTTTGTTTATCTGCATTACGCTGTCAACGGTATCAATTATATTGTCCGTGTCAACGCCCTGATC
Source organism: Tannerella sp. (assembly GCA_031265585.1). GTDB lineage: Bacteria > Bacteroidota > Bacteroidia > Bacteroidales > Tannerellaceae > Tannerella. The sequence goes on from JAISCL010000108.1 coordinate 10,603, forward strand.
GTAGAGTGTGACATATACGTGAGGGCCGAGAGCGGCGTCGCCCTGATTGACGATGCCAACGGTGACGTATATGTAATTCCCCACTACCAGGGAAGGGCCGCTTATCGTCGGATCCGCAACAGCATCAGGTGTGAGCCAGACCGGGACGCCGTTGGCGCTCAATGTGGTTTGCTGCTGCAGGAAGTTATTGTACGGACGGACGTCGTCGGCAGTACCCAATACGCCGTCTACGCCCGGGAATACGGTAGCCGGATTCACCTGATAACGGGGAACCGTTAAGTCATCATTTATGTTCACGGCGTTGTAGGCATATTGGTTCCATACCTTGCGCGCCGGCGCCCATGAATCCAAACCGTATATCCGCACCGTACCGTTCGTTGCATTATTTCCTCCTGCCACAATGACAAATTCCGCATGACCGTCATTATTGACGTCCAGTATGAGCGGATATTCGTTTGCCGTACCGGAACCGCAGGCAATACTCGTTAAAACGCTTTGTGTCTCTCCGTCTATAACCATTAACCGTGTAAAATCCCTGTACACCAGTTCATACTTGTTATCCTGATTAAAGTCGAACAGGGTAATAGCAGATTCGTCATTTACATACTTTTCCCACTTTTGCGTCAACCGCTTTCCCGACGGATCATAATCATAAACATACATGGAATCAAATCCGATAAAAGCGATTTCGGGGATGGCGTCTGCATCCAGATTGCCGATTGCGGCTATGGAAGGCCCGAAATTATTGTGATTGCTTACATACAGATTATTGATAACATCGGAGTGCATGACTTC
>JAISCL010000150.1 GCA_031265585.1 Tannerella sp.
AGTTTCGCGATGCAATGTAAAAGTCCCGACGGTTCCACACGACAAAGCAAGAAAGAGCCGCAGGAACAACCAGCCTGTATAACTTCCGCATTACCTTTGCGCCGTGAAATTTTTAATAATCGGGCGCCTTGACGTTTTCGATGCCGTCGAGGGCATCGTCGGCGACGGTTCGATCCTGAAAAAACAGATAGGCGAGCATGACAAACGCAGCAACCGACGTGGTCGGTTTTGCTCAACCTCGAACGGTTCCTGTATATTTTCATGAAAACATCCTGAACGGTATCTTTCACCAGCTCCCGGTCGAACGTAAAGCGCATACCATACGCAAACAGCTCATCCGTATATTTTTTGTAAAAATATGCATAGACCCTGTCATCACCCGAGAGAAACATTTCCCACAGTAACTGTTCTTCGATTGGCTTTTTTGTGCTTTTCTTTATATAATAATGTGTTTTCCTTATAACAGTAAAAACGGGGAAATATACTCATTTTTCAGGAAAAAGAATTCCTAAAACTTCAAGATATGCTATGTTTATCCGGTAAAAAATACTATTTTTGCGGAAACTTTTCAGTAAACAAATGAAAGAAGTCTCCTTTATACGTCAAAACATCGAAAAGTGGAAGTCGCTGGAAAAAATAGCGGACCATGCGTCCACTCATCATCCCGGTGAACTGGCCGATGCTTATACGGAAATTACGACCGATTTGTCATTTTCACGCGCCCATTACCCGGCGTCACGCATTACTATCTACCTGAACAACCTTGCATCCGCCCTTCATAACCAGCTGTATAAAAATAAAAAGGAAAAATATTCACGTTTCATTACTTTCTGGACGCATGAGATCCCCGACGTCATGTACCGCTCACAGCGGGAATTGCTTTATTCATTTTTGATTTTTACGTTAAGCGCCCTGATCGGCGTCCTGTCAGCGACGAATGATGACTCGTTCGTACGCCTAATCCTGGGCAACGGATACGTGGATATGACATTAAAAAATATTGAAAACGGAGATCCGATGGCCGTATACGGCTCCTCTACCGAATTTCCGATGTTCCTGCAAATCGTGTTCAATAACATCGGTGTTTCCTTCCGGGCTTTTGCGATGGGCATACTTACCGGTTTCGGCACCGGTTTCATCCTGTTTTACAACGGCGTAATGGTGGGCACGTTCCAGACCTTCTTTTTCCAGCACGGTACGGGTTGGGAATCGGCCCTTGCCATCTGGCTGCATGGCACATTTGAGATCTCCGCCGTTATCATTGCCGGAGCCGCAGGCTTTGCCTTAGGTAACGGCTGGCTTTTTCCCGGTACCTATTCGCGCAGATACGCCTTCCTGCAGGGTGCAAAACGCGGACTTAAAATCGTTACCGGACTCATACCGGTCTTTATTGTTGCCGGATTTATCGAAAGCTACCTGACACGTCATACCGAATACCCCGTATTTATCCGCCTCTTGATCATTTCAGGCTCACTGCTGTATGTTATCTACTATTATATCATTTTACCTCAATTAAAACATAATGGAAAATCAAAAGCCAAAAATTGAATTTTACCGCCAGCGTACTTTTTCCGAAAAGCTGAACGCAACCTTCGATTTCATACGGGAAAACTGGAAACCCCTGTTGAAATATACATTTTACCTGATCATGCCGGTCTGCCTGGTGCAAACCTTTGCCATGAACGCGTTTATAAGCGGATACATGGACCTTGTCATGTCGCTGAACAGCAGCAGTTATTTCGGCAATTCCATGTACAGTTTTGCAGCCAGTTACGGGGTTCTGCTGTTTTGTATACTGATCGGCTCGGCGCTACTGTCCGGCCTGGTGTACGCCATGATGCAGACGTACGCAACACGCGAAAACCGGCTGCAAAACATTACACTTGACGACTTTAAGGAACGCCTCGCCGGAAACGCATGGAAATGCCTGCGTATCATCCTTTTCCTGATCTTCATCTACCTTGCCATTGTCGCTTTTGCAGGCCTTTTAGCAGTCCTGGTATCAATCTACTCACTGATCATTACGATTCCCCTGCTCATCCTGTTTATGATATGCCTTATCCCTCTCATGATGCTCCTTCCCGTATATGTGTTCGAGCGTGACATCCGTTTTTCCGATGCGCTGCGGAAAGCCTGGAAATTAGGCACGGCAACACTCGGAGGGATGCTCGGACTGATGATTGTTTTATACATCATCGCATCCGTCATACAAACGGTAACGATGCTGCCGTGGTACATCACCATTATTGTCGGAAGTGTGATGACCTTAACATCCGAATCCGGTATCAACCAGTCCGTTATTTATAAATTCGCCATCTATATTTTAGGACTGATCCAGTCATACGGCGTATATGTATCCTCTATCATCGGCATCATAGGGCTGGCATTCCAGTATTTCCACGCCCGCGAAAAGGTAGAAGGCGTTACCATTGAGTCGAATATTTCCAACTTCAACCAACTTTGATGCACTTCGCGCAAACCGGCATGACATTCCACACGGACAGCATCAGTTATGACGCACAGAAAATTGCGGATTATCAGGCGGACAGCCATTTTGATTACAATTCGCAGTTGAACATGACGGAATATACCTGGTTCGAGATGCTATCCCGGTGGTTCAACCGCCTGTTAAATTTCATTTTCAGCGGGAGGTTCGAAGAAAAATACACGACCCCGGTCATGATTGCGCTTTTCCTGATTGCATTATTTATCATCCTGTTCTTTCTCTACAGGAAACGTCCGGAACTTTTCATGCGTTCTAAAAAAACACCCCCGCTGGCTTATGCCGTCGAAGAAGAAAACATTCACGAAATCGACTTCGGAAAGGAGATTTCAACCGCACTGGATAGCGGGAATTACCGCCTGGCCATACGGTTGATCTATCTGCACACACTTCGTATTCTTTCAGACAACAAACTCATCGACTGGCAAATACACAAAACACCGACAGAATATCTTTATGAAATTAAAAACAGGGATGTAAAGCCGCCCTTCCGCGAACTGACCCGCCATTTCCTGCAGATACGCTACGGTAACTACAGGGCGTCGATCGAGCTGTACGAAACCGTGCTTGCTATCCGCAAGCGTATAAGGGATACAATAGAAGGAGGGCGCAATGAGGGGTAGCCGGCTGTATATGATCATCCTGGGAATATTCCTGATGCTTGTATTCCTGTTTGAATACATGGCGCCGCACAAGTTTTCCTGGAAACCTACGTTCGACAGGAATGACAGGGAACCTTTCGGCAGCTATGTATTTGATGATGTCCTGTCTTCTTCCGTCGATAACTATACGGTAACAGACCTGACTTTTTACCGGATCTTACAGGAAGATTCCTCCTCCTGTCCACGCGCCTTCCTGCTTACCGAAAACTATTTCCGTTTCAATGATATGGACATTGAATCTCTTTACAAATTAATCCATTCGGGAAACCAGGTGATGATCTGTACGGACAATTTCCCCTACGCGCTTGAAGACACACTTTGTTTTCAAACCGGTTTTGACAACTACCTCCCGTCTATAGACCGGTACATCAGGGGCAGGCAAAATCGCGACAGCCTGTTTTTCGGTACGGATACGCTGAATCCGGAACAGATCTATGAAGTATACCCCCAAATGCATCCCGTTCACCTGGTGGAAGGTAAAGAGAAATGGATCTATGAGCATGCGCCGGCTACAGACGATTCGGTTTCAATCCCGAACGACTCAACCTTCATCACGGATGAAACGGATATGATAGCTGAAGATACCGTCGCCGGAAGATCGGATTACCGGTTTTTCCCGATCAACTGCGATTCGATGGAAGTCCTGGTATGGAACAGAAAAAACAGGCCGCTTGTCATCCGGGCTTTTATTGGAAAGGGAGAATTATTCCTGGTATCTACCCCGTTGATGTTTACGAACTACGGGATACTTGACAGAGACAATGCATCGTATGTATTCCGTCTTCTATCCTGTATGAAAGGCAAACCGCTGACAAGAATCGAAGCGTATGGTAAGCACAGCGGAAAAGCCCGGACTCCGCTCCGGTATGTACTGTTCGAACCGCCTTTAAGGTGGGGCGTCTATTCCATGCTTATCCTGCTGGTATTATTCATGGCATTTACAGCCAGGCGTCGCCAGCGGGTTATCCCGGTAGTTAAAACACCCGCCAACCGGGCATTTGCTTTTATGCAACTCATCAGCAATCTTTATTATCAGAAACATGAAAACGGGGAAATACTTAAAATGAAATACCTCTATTTCTGCGCCGGGGTAAAACGCCTGACCGGAGCGGATCTCCAGGAAGGAGTTCCCGACGAAGCGACCTGTGTGCGCCTGTCGGAAAAAGCCGGTATGGAGAAGGAAACACTCCGTACACTTGTCAAAAACATAAACATGGCTATCTATCGCTCCGAAATCCCGGATATACAGCTAAAAGAATGTATAGATGGCATGAACGACCTGTTACACGCATTGAAATCATGAATAAAATAAAAGAATATGGAAGATCAAAATGAAACAATGGACCTCAGACCTTTTACGGAAAAGGTGAATCAACTGAAAAACGCAATAGGCTGCGTTATTGTCGGACAGGAACGTTCGGTAGACTTGATACTTTCCGCGATCCTGGCACGCGGACATGTACTGCTGGAAGGCGTTCCGGGGGTAGCCAAAACATTACTGGCCAAAATGATTGCAAAGCTTATCCGCGCGGAATTTTCACGTATCCAGTTTACACCCGACCTGATGCCTTCGGATGTGCTCGGAACATCTGTTTTTGATATGAAAACAAGCGAATTTAGATTTCATCCCGGGCCTGTATTTGCCGATCTGGTACTGGTTGACGAAATAAACCGCGCCCCGGCGAAAACACAGTCCGCACTTTTCGAAGTCATGGAAGAACGGCAGGCGACCATCGACGGTACACGGCATCCCATGAGTCCCGTTTATACGATACTGGCCACCCAGAATCCGGTAGAACAGGAAGGCACCTACAAGCTTCCGGAAGCACAGTTAGACCGGTTCATAATGAAAATAACCATCCCCTACCCTTCCCTCGAAGAAGAAATAGAAATACTGGAGCGTCATAACCGCAATGCCCGCCTGGCAAAACTGGAAGAAGTCGAAGCCGTTATTACGCGGGAAGAATTAGTTCAACTGTTTGGATACGTAGAAAAGGTCTTCGTTGAACATTCTTTACTTCGCTACATTGCATCCGTCATTCAGCAGACACGGAACAGTAAAGCGGTCTATCTCGGCGCTTCCCCCCGTGCATCGGTTGCACTGTTACAGTCCTCCAAGGCCATGGCCCTGTTGCAGGGACGTGAGTTTGTAACGCCGGAAGATATCAAGACGGTGGCCCCTTTTGTCCTGCAGCATCGCCTGATACTGAATGCCGAGGCGGAAATGGAAGGCCATACGCCACTCCGGGTCGTACAGCGCCTGATCGAAAAAGTAGAAGTGCCCAAATAATCAATGTATAACCGGAGGGGTTGAAAAGCGTATGTTTTTAACGAAACGTTTCTATATTGCAGGCATAGCCGTCATCGCCTTAGTTGTGTCAGGCTATCTGATCCCGGTTCTTTTTACAGCCGGAAAGATTGCGATGCTCCTGCTGGCGCTGGTTGCCGCTGTTGATTATATACGGTTATGGAGCGAAAAAAAAGGGGCGGATGCGGAAAGGTACTGCGCTCCGAGATTTTCAAACGGAGACGACAATGAGGTACGCCTGGTAATTGAAAGCAGGTATCCGTTCCCTGTGAATATAGACATCATTGACGAGATACCGGTAGAGTTCCAGCGCCGCGACATCCTTTTCTGCGTAAAGATGAAAGCAGGAGGCCGCGAGGTGGTGCATTATAAACTGCGACCGGTGAAACGGGGTGAGTATAATTTCGGGGTCGTGCTGCTCTACGTAACGACCCGGACCGGACTGATAAGCCGCCGCATAAAATGTGCGGAACCGGTTGACGTTGCCGTCTATCCGTCGTATATCATGCTACACCGATACGAGATCATGGCCATACACAATAACCTGACGGAACTGGGCATCAAAAAAATACGCCGCATCGGACATGATACCGAATTTGAATCCATCAAGGAGTACATAAAAGGGGATGACTACCGGACTGTCAACTGGAAAGCGAGCGCACGCCGCCATTATCCGATGGTCAATATCTATCAGGATGAACGTTCGCAACAGGTCTATAACATCATTGACAAAGGCCGTATGATGCAACATGCATTCCGGGGAATGACCCTGCTGGATTATGCGATTAATGCATCCTTAGTCCTTTCATTCGTAGCAATACGGAGGGAAGATAAAGCCGGGCTTGCCACTTTCGCCGAAAAATTCGAAACCTTTATCCCGGCCGGAAAACAAACGGGACAGATGCAACAGCTGCTTGAAAGCCTCTACCGCCAGCAAACAACATTCGGCGAAAGCGACTATTCATCGCTGTATGTACACCTCAATAAATTTATCAATAAACGCAGCCTGCTGATCATATACACGAACTTCGATACCATCATCGGCATGGAGCGCCAGATTGAATACCTCCGCCGGTTAGCCCGCCGGCATGTCATCTTAGTCGTATTCTTCGAGGACACGGAAATGAAAGCGTTTGCAGCCAAACAGCCCGCCTCCATCGAAGGATATTACCGGCAGGTAATTACCGACAAGTTTATATTTGAAAAACAGCACGTAACGGTTAAACTAAAGCAACATGGCATTTATTCCCTCCTGACCGAACCGGACAAGCTATCCGTAAATATCATCAACAAATACCTCGAAATGAAAGCAAGAGGGGTTATTTAAATGTTTTACCCTAAAGACAATATTTATTCCTCATATTATCAACAAGTACAGCATAACAATAGCAAATTTTTATATGCCACTGCTATTTTTTTTTATTTTTTTCTTGCAATAAACAAAAAAAATACTTTATCTTTGCCCCGACTAAAAAATAAGAGTGATTAATAAATAAAAAACATGAGACACAGTACATTACTCATACAGGAAACAAAAAATAAAAAGGCGTTAAGTATTTTTATGCCTTTTAATTTGTTTGTTATGAATATATTCGCTACTCTCTCTCTCTCTCTCTCTCTCTCTACTATATAGTATACGCATACGCGCTACGCGCGTTATTGATCGCGTGCACAACGCACACGCGCGTCAAGATACGTTTTTTTTCAATACGGCAAGTCATACGGCTTCTCCTAATTTTCAGACGGACGCACAGGGTTCGGAAGCAACTCTTCCCTGCCCCGGCGTCCGTCCGGCTTTTCAGGACGTCCTGTACTCCTGCGGTTTGATCCGTCTCCACTATTCGTTAATCATTAATCACTAATCATTATAACAACATGTTTTACACAAGAATCAACAAAATCAAAGTTTTCAACAACCGGGAAGGATTTCCGGGACTGTTCAACCGCATGGAACACTACCCCCACGGCACGCGCGACTATAAACCCATTAAATTTTTATAATATGTTACACTACAGTTTAATTGAAAATCTTTTGACCGCTGTATTGGGCGACTATCTGGCTCAACCGGTAAATGTACGTTCCTACACATTGCAGGAAATTTTTCAGCGCATTGT
>JAISCL010000159.1 GCA_031265585.1 Tannerella sp.
CACCAAACGAAAATTTGTAGTGCACAAATCGGAATTTGAAAAAATGGACTTGACCGATTTACAGCTTTTTATAACCTGAAAGGTTGCAACTTGGGTTAAACTACCGGAGGTTTAGTACAAAACATCTTATGTAAAGCTTTACATAAGTTTTTTCGAATTTCGAAAACTGACCTGGACCTTCGCCCGATTTATCACAAGAAGGATGCCTCCACCATGGCACACCTGCATCTGGGCTTGTTGGCCTATTGGGTAGTAAACACGGTTCGCTATCAACTCAAAGGAAAGGAAAATGAAACGGCCTCTCGTTCTCAAAACACGGAGAACAACACGGACACACCGCCTGTTCATTTCCGATGGAAAGAAATCATACGCATCATGAACACCCAAAAAGCCGTAACAACTGTTTCTCAAAATCGCTACGATGAGGTCATCATTTCCCGCCGGTGCAGCGACCCCACACCCAAGGTCGAGGCAATTTACCGACGTCTCAACTATAAACCACAACCTTTCACCAAACGAAAATTTGTAGTGCACAAATCGGAATTTGAAAAAATGGACTTGACCGATTTACAGCTTTTTATAACCTGATAGGTTGCAACTTGGGGTAATATTCATGGTGGTTATTTGCCTGATTATCGTGGTAATCATTGTTTTTTCTTTGCTCTATACAACTGCGATTTTAATAAAATAGGCTCAACTATCCATTCTATTAACACAGGCATTGATAAAGGAGATATTATTTCACATGTTGTTCCTGATATTTTTAAGGAAGATAATCCAGAGACTCTTTATTCAAAAGCAGAAAAAGAAGCTATTCATAAATTATCACAACTTATCAACACTTATGAACAAGGTGAAGAATTTCCTAAATTACAACAACAATTTTATGGTAAATTGTATAAGACAAGAGATAGAGGCTTGCGAGATGATATAATGTATTTTGTTAAAAGATGCATTGGTAGATACAATAATCTTCCATCGGAAAAGAAGGTTTAGTCCGTTAGATTTTGGATAATTCCTATTTTTTCTTTTTTCGGTGATCCCCGGTAATCCCCAATTTTTCGGCACTCCGTATTTTTATAGTTGTGTGCAAATTGTGTATCCCTATAAAACAAAAAGGACTTACAATTTCTCATAAGTCCTTCATTCTCAAGTGGGCGTTGACGGATTCGAACCGCCGACCCTCTGCTTGTAAGGCAGATGCTCTGAACCAGCTGAGCTAAACGCCCTGAAAAAGTAACAATCTTGTATGTCCTTTCTTTAAAAGACGATGCAAAGATATGGATTTTTTTTTTACCTCCAAATTTTTCGACAAAAAAACAGCGATTCTGTGATTATTTTTTAATTATGATGCGTTAGCCCGGATTTTTTTTCTTTTTGATATGCATTTATATAAATAATGTATTATCTTTGTACCTGCTAAGGCATAAGGCATTAAGATTATATATGAAATTCTCGATTTTAACAGCAATTTCTCCGGTAGACGGACGATATAGAGATAAAACAGAAAACCTTTCCGAATATTTTTCTGAGTGGGCATTGATACGTTACCGCGTTCGTGTTGAGATAGAATATTTTATTTTTCTTTGTGAGCTTCTTCCACAATTAAAGTCACTCCATACCGAAAATACAAAGGAAAATCTCCGGAATATTTACCGTGCATTTTCCGTAGATGATGCCACGCGCGTCAAAGAGATTGAAAAAATAACCAATCATGATGTAAAAGCGGTTGAGTATTTTATCAAGGAGCGTTTCGATGCACTTTCATTACAGGCGTATAAAGAATTTATCCATTTCGGACTGACATCCCAGGATATAAATAACACCGCCGTTCCTTTGATGATCAAAGAGGCGTTGAAAGAAATCTATTATCCGGGAATACAGTCAGTGATTGATATCCTGAAAAGAAATGCCGAAGAATGGAAAGATCTGCCTATGCTGGCGAAAACACACGGACAACCCGCCTCCCCTACCCGACTGGGTAAGGAAGTAACGGTTTTTGTTTACCGGCTGGAGCAACAGTTAAAGCTTCTGAAAACGATACCCATATCTGCTAAATTCGGTGGCGCTACCGGAAATTTCAACGCACACAAAGTGGCTTTTCCGGCATACGACTGGCGCCAGTCAGGTAACCGGTTCGTAAAGGAGTTCTTAGGACTGGAACGCGAAGAATGGACGACACAGATATCCAACTACGACAATCTGGCTGCATTATTTGATGGATTAAGCCGTATAAACACCATATTAATAGATATGTGCCGCGATTTCTGGCAGTATATATCGATGGAATATTTCAAGCAAAAAATAAAAGCCGGGGAAGTCGGATCATCTGCCATGCCGCATAAGGTAAATCCGATTGATTTTGAAAATGCGGAAGGTAACCTCGGCATCGCAAATGCAATACTGGGACACTTAAGCTGCAAACTGCCCATATCACGTCTGCAACGAGACCTGACGGATTCGACAGTCATACGGAATGCCGGAGTCCCCCTGGCGCACATTGAGATCGCCTTCAAAAGTATGGTCAAAGGCCTGAACAAACTGCTATTGAACAAAGACGCGATTATACATGAGCTGAACAATCACTGGGCTGTTGTAGCAGAAGCCATCCAGACTGTTTTACGCCGCGAGAATTACCCGAAACCGTATGAGACGTTAAAGGAACTGACCCGTGTAAACGAAGAAATAACAGAACAGTCAATACATAACTTTATTGATTCGTTAGATTTGGAGGAAGGTATTAAAAATGAACTGAAAGCAGTTACACCACAAAATTATGTAGGGATATAAAATTATTAATGTATATATATTCAGTGCAATCGTGAGATTGCAATTATTCAAATTAAAAAAATTAAAAACATGGATTTTACAGAACAAAACGAACCGAAAGCCACATCGGGAAATGAAAATGGAGATCACGGAAAAAACGATCCTGAAAGTACAGGTGAAAAACCTAAAGGAAAACGTTTACGTATTAAAGACACCCGCAAGGTAGACTACAACCGGTCATCTATGCCGGCAGGCCGTCCCAGTCAGCCGATATATGGACAGACAAGGCAGTCGTCATCCTACCAGCAGCGTCCCTATCAGCCGAGAGACGGAGATGATATGAGGCCAAGACGTCAACTGTCGAGTGATACTGATTCGGAAAACAGGTATCACTCCGGAGACGGCGGATACCAGCAAAGGCGTAACTATAACCAAACGGGAGAATCTTCCGGGTATCAGCAACGTAACTACCCTCCCCAGGAAGGCGGTCAGGGCGGCTATCAGCAGAGGCGCAGTTACAGCAGTAACAGCCAGCAGGGCGGCTATCAGCAACGGAGAAGTTACAACCAGGGAGGAGGCAACAGGCAGGGAGGATACCAGCAAAGAGGATATAATCAGGGAGGCGGCTACAGTCAGGGTGGCGGCGGATATAACCAGAGAGGCGGCTACAACCAGGGCGGCGGCGGTGGATATAATCAGGGTGGATACCAGCCAAGAAGACCCGGAGGAGGAGGCGACTCCAGTATGCGCAGGCCACAGCAGGGCCAGCGTAGCAGTTATCCAAGGCAAAGCTTTCCAAGGCCCGTAAAATACCAGGAAATTGTAACCGATCCGACGGCTCCGATACGTTTGAATAAATACCTGGCAAATGCCGGGGTTTGCTCGCGCCGTGAAGCGGATGAGTTCATACAGGCCGGTGTTGTAAAGGTAAACGGTGAAGTTGTAACAGAACTCGGCACTAAAATAACGCGCATGGATAAAGTGACATTCCATGATCAGCCGGTACAGATAGAAAGTAAAGTTTATATCCTGTTGAACAAACCGAAAAACTGTGTAACGACATCCGACGATCTGCAGAACCGGCAAACGGTAATGGATCTGGTTAAAAACGCCTGCCAGGAGCGGATCTATCCGGTAGGCCGCCTGGACCGTAATACGACCGGGGTATTATTACTTACCAACGACGGAGAAATGGCCGCAAAACTGACACATCCTTCTTTCAAAAAGAAAAAGATCTATCATGTATGGCTTGATCATGAAGTAACGGTCGAAGACATGGAAAAACTGGCTAACGGCATCGAACTGGAAGACGGGGATATACATGCCGATGCGATCAGTTATGCAAACGAAGACGACAGGACGCAGGTCGGCATTGAGATCCATTCGGGAAAAAACCGTATTGTAAGACGTATGTTTGAAACGCTTGGGTATCATGTAATCAAACTGGATCGTGTCTATTTCGCCGGATTGACAAAGAAAAACCTGGGACGCAGCAAATGGCGCTACCTCTCGGAACATGAGGTAAACGCGCTCCGGATGGGAGCATACGAATGAGGTCTATAAATAAACAGTTGCAATGATGAGAAGAACGAAAATTATTGACGTTTTGAAGATGGATGCGTACGGCACAGACATGAACGTTAAAGGCTGGGTACGCACGCGGAGGGGAAGTAAACAGATTGCGTTCATCGCATTAAACGACGGTTCGACAATACGCAATATCCAGATTGTCGCCGATATGGACAGGCTGAGTGAAGACTCGCTCAAACCGGTTACGACCGGAGCCTGTCTCAGCGTAGACGGCAAACTGGTACAGTCGCAGGGAAAAGGACAAAGTATGGAAATCCGGGCAGACCGGATAGAAATCCTCGGAACGGCAGACCCGAACACCTATCCGCTGCAGAAGAAAGGACACACAATGGAGTTTCTGCGTGAGATCGCCCATCTGCGTCCCCGGACGAACACATTCGGCGCCGTACTGCGTATCCGTCATCACATGGCCATCGCGATCCACACCTTCTTTCATGAACGCGGTTTCTTTTATTTTCATTCACCCGTCATCACGGCTTCCGACTGCGAAGGCGCGGGACAGATGTTTCAGGTTACAACGCAGAACCTGTACGATTTGAAAAAAGACGAAAAAGGCGCCATCCTCTATGATGACGACTTCTTCGGCAAACAGGCCAGCCTGACGGTATCCGGCCAGCTGGAAGCCGAGCTGGCCGCCATGGGCCTGGGAGCGGTCTACACATTCGGCCCGACATTCCGCGCGGAAAATTCAAATACGCCACGCCACCTGGCAGAATTTTGGATGATTGAGCCGGAAGTTGCATTCAACGGGATAACGGAAAACATGGATCTTGCCGAAGAATTCATTAAATACTGTGTGCAATGGGCGCTGGACAACTGCCGTGACGACATACAGTTCCTCAATGACATGTTCGACAGTGAACTGACCGGTCGCCTGGAAGGAGTGCTGAAAGAGGAGTTCATCCGCCTGTCGTATACGGAAGGCATCAAAATCCTTGAAGAAGCCGCAGCCGGAGGACACCGATTTGAATTTCCGGTATACTGGGGAGCAGACCTGGCGTCCGAACATGAACGTTATCTGGTTGAAAACCACTTCAAACGCCCGGTTATCCTGACGGATTATCCGAAAGAAATAAAAGCGTTCTACATGAAGCAGAATGATGACGGGAAAACGGTGCGCGCCATGGATGTCCTGTTCCCGAAAATCGGCGAGATCATAGGCGGTTCCGAACGTGAATCCGATTTTGACAAGCTTCTTGCACGCATCGGGGAAATGAATCTTCCGATGAAAGACATGTGGTGGTATCTGGATACCCGCAAGTACGGAACCTGTCCACATGCCGGATTTGGCCTGGGATTTGAACGCCTGCTCCTATTCGTGACCGGTATGGCGAACATCCGTGATGTCATACCCTTCCCGCGGGCGCCGAAAGCTGCAGAATTTTAATGAAAAAAAACATCTTCCGCATCATTACAGTCCTGCTTGCATGGAATTTTTCCTCCTGTTCCGACTCCGGGAAACAGGAAAAAATCATACGGGACACGCTCGGAAGCGGAATATTACAACGGGCTTCGGAACAGTTGAACGAAACGCCCGTCACCGTAACGTCTTTTATCGCCGAACGTTCTGCGGGAGGCATCCATGACTTCTTCTCGGAAGGCGATTACTGGTGGCCTGACCCGGACAACCCGGAAGGCCCCTACATCCAAAGGGACGGGGAAACGAATCCGGATAACTTTGTGGCGCACCGGCATGCGATGATACGCTTCAGTATGATTGTCGGCAACCTGACCTCAGCTTATCTGCTGACGAAGGATCTGAAATATGCGGAAGCGGCTCTCCGGCACATACGCGCATGGTTTATCAGCGAGGAGACAAAAATGAACCCGAACCTGCTCTATGCACAGGCCATTCAGGGCATTGCAACCGGCCGCGGCATCGGAATTATAGACACGATCCATCTCATAGAAGTCGTCCGGTCGCTTCTCAGGATGCAGGAAGCAGGCATCCTTCCGGAAGCAGACCGGCTCGGAACAAAAAAATGGTTTTCGGATTACCTGGAATGGATCTCTACGCATCCGTACGGAATAAAAGAGATGAACGCAGCCAACAACCACGGTACCTGCTGGGCTATGCAGGCAGCCGTTTTTGCGGAATATACAGGCAACCGCGAGATAACGGCATACTGCACCGACCGTTTTAAAAACGTATTCCTGGCCGAACACATGGCGGAAGACGGCAGCTTTCCCCGCGAGATAAACCGGACCAAGCCGTATGGATATTCTCTTTTCAACCTGGACGCCATGGCCGTTCTTTGCCACATACTTTCCACGCCCGAACAAAATCTCTGGAATTACACAACCCCGGACGGCAAAAGTATGCAGAAAGGCATTGAGTTCCTCTATCCATCCGTCACCGACAAAAGCAAATGGCCCGGCAAACGGGATGTTATGTACTGGGACGAATGGCCTGTTGCGCAGCCGTTCCTCCTGTTCGGAGCGATCCACCTGCATCGCGGCGAATACCTGGACACATGGGCGCGGCTGGAACATTTTCCCGCTGTTGATGAAGTATTACGCAACTTACCGGTTCGCAACCCGGCTATCTGGTTGTTGTGAGATCTTATCCAAAACGCAGGTTATTCATTTTCGTCTACCGGTTTCGGTTTTCTGCCTGCCGCCTGGGCGAGCTGATTTTTGTAGCGTTCGCTGACGGCGTTCAGTTCGTTGAGGAAAGGCCTGTACTCTTCGGCGCCATTCACCTTCACCAGTGCATCGACCAGATCGAGCATCGTGCGTAAAGTCCTGTCGGTTTCGGCGCGGGCGGCTTTCATGCGTGTTGCCGGACGGCGGGCCACTTCGGCATAACGCTCGGACATCAGTCGCTTGAAAGTCCGGTTTTCGGTGTCCAGCTGCATCAGCCAGTCGTTCAGCCCCAGCAGTACGATGTCGGATTCGTAGTGGTCGTAGAGTTCGCGCAGCAGGTCGTCGATGGCAGCGGTTTCCTGGTCGAATGTCTTGGCGGCGATGTTGCCGTAATTCTTCAGCACGATGTTGATTTTTTCGGCAGACTTGCGTTTGTCGGCATTAAAATGATGGCGCACCGACTGTACCGCGTCGTCAAGTCCGCGGAAAATGCCGTCGCGCACATGGTCCTGAACGCTGATTTCGCCGGTGTACCCGCTTTTCCGGATGACGTCGAGCACACTGACTTCAACGTTCAACGCGGATTTATAGGCGCTGTACTGCGGCTGAATCCCCAGCGTTTCCGCATCATGCTTAATAACAAGACCGTCTACCGTCTCGTTATACTCTACATGGGTTTCATTACGGAGATTCTCGTAACTCAAACGGATAATTGAATTTTTCATACAGAATAATTTTTGATGTTAATAATTAGTTGTTTGTCGGAATATACTGTGATTTCACACGGCCTGTTTTATTCCCCGCAGGAGATTCAATAAGAGATGAATCCTCTGCGGGGAATAACAGGCGAGCGGCGTACGTCTTTCTATTGATCCGGTTCCCCTCCTGCCGGGGAATGTACAAAACCGCCCGCCCGCAGGATAAAAGCCCTGGCGAGGCGGTCCCGGACATGCTTCCAAAATGTGCTGAAAGTCCCGGCGAGGTCTCGGACATGCTTTCAGAACGTACTGAAAGTCCCAACGAGGTCTCAGGCAAGCTTTCAGAATATACTGAAAGTTCCGGCGAGGTCTCAGGCATATTTTCAGAATGTACTGAAAATTCCAGCGAAGTCTCAGGCATACTTTCAGAATATACTGAAAGCTCCGGCGAGGTCTCGGACATACTTTCAGCATGTATTGAAAGTCCGGCATGAATCCTGAACGGGTGTTATATACGCTTTTATGACGTTTGTATATTCTCATGATTTAACTTTCGAGTATCCGCTGCAAATATAGCAAAAAACTTCTATACAAAAAAAATGTTTTTCTATTTAAGATAAATTATTTGAGTTTTTTCAGGGAAATAAATTTTAACATCCGGTTGTTTATTATCTTATTTATTTCAAAATTATGATATTTGGTGGTAATCAACAGGATGACCTGATAAATCATCAATTGGTCATACTCCATGTGCACCCGTACAACAGCGGTTAATGAAAATGACCACGCTGCCGCTACGAATATCTTTGCCCGCCACATCATGCACCAGTCCGCTCAGGGAACAGAAGTCACGCCGCATATCGGCAGGACAGGGATACAGGTAATAGTTCATCGAAGGCGTCAGGTTCAGCATGTCAACGGGATTTTAACAGCGTAAGGATATCTTCCACGGTAATGTTCCCGCGCAAACGCAAGGTGGTTCCCTCCGGATAAGTGATCTCCAACCGGTTCTCCGTACCGGGTGAACCGGAAGATGGATAAGCCGGAGGATCAATGGACAGAGACAGGAACCCATTGCTAACAAGTGGATGAGAAGACGAACAGATGCGTTTTTGCCGGTAATAAAATTTGCTTTGGGAAAGGCCTTCATTTGAGCAGAAGTCATTCACCGTTAAGCCCGATTCATGGTAGCGGGAGTAAATCTCTCCAAATCGTTTACGATCTAATTGCATAAATCAATCTCTTTATTTTAGGTAAAGGTACATACTACCGGCAAGCACTAAAAGACGGGATTTACCGAAGGGATACGTTATTTTGCCTCTACCCTAAATTAGGATGAAGGAAAAATAGTTATTTTGCCTTTTTCCCATCAGGATTCCGGCACAAAAGAAAAAAGCAAGTAGCATCCCCTCCTGTTGTTGGGTAATATATTTCCTTGATTGCCTCTTTTATTATCTTCTGCGGGCAGCCAAAGCTTTCAGATAGTATTCCGAAGCTTTTGAATGGTTCCCCATAGATTCGTAAATGTATCCGATATTGCTGTGGAACATAGCGGTAGTAAAGTGGTCGGTTCCTAAAACACGTTCACAGATAGCTAAGGCTTTCAGAAGGTATTCCAGTGCTTTTGGATAGTCCCCCATAGACTTGTAAACGGACCCGATATTGTTGTAGAAAGTAGCGGTAGTAGGGTGGTCGGTTCCTACACGTTCACAGATAGCTAAGGCTTTCAGGTGGTATTCCAGTGCTTTTGGATAGTTCCCGATAGAATTGTAAGTGGATCCGATATTGTTGTAGGAATTAGCGGTATGCGAGTGTTCAGTACCTAAAACACGTTCATAGATAGCTATGGCTTTCAGATAGAATTCCAATGCTTTTGGATAGTCCCTCATATAATCGTAAGCAAGACCGATATTGTTGTAAGAATTAGCGGTACGCGGGTGTCTATTTCCTAAAATGCGTTCACGGATATCCAAGGCTTTCAAATAGTATTCCAATGCTTTTGGGTATCCTTTCATGGAATTGTAAGCAAGACCGATATTGTTGTAAGAATTAGCGGTATGCGGGTGTCTATTTCCTAAAACATGTTCACGGATAGCTAAGGCTTTCAAATGGTATTCCAATGCTTTTGGATAGTCCCTCATAGAATCGTAAGCAAGACCGATATTGTTGTAGAAAGTAGCGGTAGTAGGGTGGTCGGTTCCTACACGTTCACAGATAGCTAAGGCTTTCAGATGGTATTCCAGTGCTTTTGGATAGTTTCCCATAGAATAGTAAGTGGTTCCGATACTGTTGTAGGAAGTAGCGGTATCAGGGTGGTTGGTTCCTAAAACACGTTCATTGATAGCCAAGTTTTTCATCTTGTATTCCAACGCGAGCGAATCATCCCAGGATAATTCCCCAATAAAGTTTCCTATATTATTATACAACCCGGCAATATCTCTTTCTTCCCAGTTATTAGTCTTTAATTCTAAATACATTCTTAACTGATATTTCTCTTTATTTTCATTAATCAGTGCCCGCCAGTATTTGCCTAGTTCGTAGATGTCTTTATTATTAATATAATCAAACACACCAAAATTGAGCAGGAAAGAATAAAGCCGTTCGTACCGGTGTGATTGGTGGAGTTGGTAGGGGAATTCGTCGTATATTCGACTGGAAGAATTTCCCTGCAACAATTCTTTTTCGCAATACGCTACGATGCGGTTGCGGTAGGTTTGTTCGTTCTGCGGGCTTAGGTATCGTTTCAGGATTGATTCTCTGAAATAACTGTGCGAAAAGGTAATCAATCCGTTTTTTACCGTTAGATGTGACGCTACGGCGTGGTATAGTTGAACCCAGTATAAGGGAGGGGCGCCGGTTAATTTCAATAGTTCGGTTTCGGAAAGCCCGGCGCGTGATACGGCAATCAGGGAGAAGACGTCTCCCACGAAATTGGTAATATCATTATAGTTATATGACGATTCGATGCGAGTTAATACTTTATCGAAAAACAGGAGTATGCTGGCAGCCGAGAGGTAATCGTCTATCCGGTGGTCGATTTCCTCGTGTTCGCCGAATACTCGCAACTCATCCAATAGAGTACGGAGCACTAAGGTGTTTTCACATTCCTTATCCGAGGCAATGCGTTTTATCTGCACCGGCGACAGCGACTTGCCATAGGATTTCAGATAAATGCGGATCAACTCTTCTCTTTTTTCCACATCCAGCGGTTGCAAAGTGAAAACGTCATATCCTCTTCGCTTGAAAACCGTCATGGTAGCATCGTTTGGGAGGGTGGAATAGATCACTTTTACGTTCTGCGGAAATGTTGGCAGCCAGGTCAGGAGCTTTGCATTGTCGCGCTCCGCTAATTGATTGATGCCGTCTAAAATAATCAGCAAAGGTTCTTTAACAGCTATGGATAAAAGCAGTTTTTGCAGTTCTTCCTTTTGTTTGTCTGAGTCAACGGAGGGAGTGTTGCTAAGTGCCTCCAGTTCATCTTTTTTATCAAGTAGCTCATACATCCACTTGATTTCATTGATTAACCGCTGGGTAATCTTGCGGTAGTCTCCTTCCAAACCGGAATTGCCTACGAAATGGTAGATTAATTTACCGTTCATTTTTCCTTCATTCGCAGTGATCCAGTTGGCAATCAAAGCGCTTTTGCCCATGCCGCTTGCGCCGGTTATCACCAAAGCGGACGAATCGTCTGTCATAAAATTGTTCAGTTGTCTATCGTTCTCCGGGTCAGGGATATAAACGCCTGTGCGGCTTTTCAGGAACGCTTTTTGCAGCAACCGCTCTCTTTCCACTTCCGATAACCGGCCCTGCGGAAAAAGGGCGTCTGTCATTTCTTTTAAATCCGCTTCTACCTGCCGGCCTAATTCTTCATTGGAAGTATAATTTCTCACCGGATATTTGTCCTGCGAGCCTATCTGTTCTTTTAACAAGTTCAGTTTGCTTTCTTCCTTGCTGCCTGCTTCCTCTTTAAAATCTTTGGGAACGACCACCCCGGGCGAACGCAGGTAGAAATAGGCGTTGGCGTCTCCGAAGTGCAATGCTCCGTATTGCATCTCAATATCGGTAAAGCTCCGCCCGTCGGAAAGATAGGACTTTATCAACGAATACCGTTCCAGTATCTGTGGATTCTTAGTTATTTCTTCCGGCGATGGCATCGAGCCATACCGGTAACCTAACAAACCGATAAAGAAAGGGTGTGTATTGTCAATTTCCTGCAGGCAAATTTCCAATGCCTTGCCTTGCTTGGAGGCGTCTTCACTGATTCCCCAACGCAAATCAAGTTCAATAAGCGTCACATCCCTTTCCTGACAATACCTTTTGAGCGTCGGGAATATTTTATCTACCAGATAATTCCGTTCCGACTGCATATCACGGAACGTGGAGGAAATAAAAATACGGATTTGTCTGTTTTCAATTAAATTTGTTTTCATTTTCGCCTATATTTTTAGTTAGTTTTTCGGGTGGGGATGTAAAAAGTATGCTGATATAAAAATTTAGAAATCAGACAAAAAAGAGTAATTTTATAAAATGAAAATAACAATAACCCTCCATTTCTCCAATTGCCAAAGTACAAAGGTAAAGAAAAATGGTAAAAAAATATCAAAAAAGCAAAATTATTTATTCAAAGCATGTACCCGTCAATTTATTGGCGAACATGCGCTGAATTGCAAAGGTTGTCATTCATCCCTGACACAGAATGCCTGTCTGCGGTATAAGGGTCTGGGAGGTAGATGAATTTGAGAAAATCAGTATCAAAAAGGTGTTGTCGGGATGCACTAAAATTCCGAAGTGAAATGGAAACGGATGCCCGGGAAATCCTGCTGCGCCATTGTCAGGACGTAGGCCGAATCGGCTAAATAGACATCGCGCCCTTCGCGATCCAAAGCCATGTATTGGGCCTTGCGCTTCCTGAAATTCTCGAAGGCGACAGGGTCATCGCTCTCTATCCAGCAGGCTTTATAAAGGCTGACGGGTTCCCAGCGGCACTGTGCGCCGTATTCGTTCAGCAGACGGTACTGAATTACCTCAAACTGCAACTGCCCGACCGTGCCGATGATCCTGCGGCCATTGAACTGATTGAAAAATAGCTGCGCAACCCCTTCGTCCATCAGCTGGTCGATGCCCCTGTTCAGCTGTTTTGCCTTCATCGGGTCGGCATTCTCTATGTACTTGAACATTTCCGGGGAAAAGCTCGGCAAGCCTTTAAAGTTCAGGTCTTCGCCGTCGGTCAGGCTGTCGCCTATCTTGAAATTGCCGGTATCGGGCAGGCCGACAATGTCGCCGGCAAAGGCTTCGTCGACGATTTCCTTCTTCTGGGCCATAAAAGCGGTAGGACTGCTGAAACGCATCATTTTACCGAAACGGACGTGCTTATAGTTCACATTCCGCTCAAAACGCCCCGAACAGATTTTCACAAAGGCAATGCAGCTGCGATGGTTCGGATCCATATTGGCATGTATTTTGAATACAAATCCCGAAAAATGATTCTCCTCCGGTTCGACAATACGCTCTACAGCCTGTACCGGACGGGGTGACGGCGCAATATGCACAAAGCAGTCCAGCAATTCGCGCACTCCGAAATTGTTCAGCGCCGAACCGAAACAGACGGGAGCCACCTCGCCGCTCAGGTAGGTCTTCTCCTCAAACGCCGGATAGACTCCGTTGATCAGTTCCACATCGGCGCGTAGTTTATCCGCCGGCTTTACATCAATATGATGTTCCAGTTCGGGACTGTTTATGTCCTTGAACTCGATACTCTCCGTTACCGTCTGTTTGCTCGGCATATACAGGTCAAGCTTCTGCTCGTAAAAATTGTAGACGCCCTTAAAGCGCTGCCCCATATCAATCGGCCAGCTCAGCGGACGCACCCTGATCTTCAGCTCGGCTTCAATTTCGTCCAGCAGGTCAAAGGGATCCTTCCCTTCCCTGTCCATTTTATTGACAAACACAATCACCGGCGTACGGCGCATCCGGCACACCTCCATGAGCCTTCGCGTCTGCGCCTCCACGCCCCTGGCCGCATCTATCACGATAATCACACTGTCTACCGCAGTCAGCGTACGGAACGTATCTTCCGCAAAGTCCCGGTGGCCGGGCGTATCCAGGATATTGACCTTATACCCCCTGTAGTCAAACGCCATGACGGACGTTGCAACCGATATGCCGCGCTGTTTCTCTATTTCCATCCAGTCGGACGTGGCCGTGCGGCGGATCTTGTTGGACTTGACAGCTCCGGCGACATGGATCGCCCCGCCAAACAGCAGCAGCTTTTCGGTCAAAGTGGTTTTACCCGCATCCGGATGACTGACAATCGCAAATGTACGGCGACGTTTTATTTCTTCAGATAAAGACATTTTCCTGTTGTTTAATCATTATATGATGCTGCAGGCACTTGCGCAGGCTTTCTTCCCACGGGGGCGTGATCACCCCGTATGTATCTCTTATTTTTGTTTTATCCAGTACGCTGTAAGCCGGGCGTACGGCGCGCGTGGGGTATCCGGCTGTCGCAAGCGGATCCACAGAACACTTCAGGCCTGCAATTTCAAAGATCCTGACGGCAAAGTCGTACCACGTGCAAACCCCTTCATCCGTATAGTGATAGATTCCGGGAACAAACGCGCCCGATGCGAGCACTTTCAGGATCGCATCCGCCAGATCTCCCGCATACGTGGGAGTACCCTGCTGGTCAGCTACCACGCCTACCCTGTCACGCTCCATCCCCAGACGCAGCATCGTCTTCATAAAGTTAGCGCCCGTTTCCGAATAAAGCCAGGCCGTGCGGATAATGACGGCATCCGGACATGCAGCCGTCAGCGCCTGCTCGCCGGCCAGCTTGGACTTTCCGTAGACGGAGACGGGATTTGTCGCATCTTCTTCACGGTACGGACGCGCACCCTTTCCGTCAAACACATAATCCGTAGATACGTGGATCACCCTGACGCCCAGCGATGCGGCAACCTCCCCGATATTGCGCACGGCATCACAGTTAATGCGAATGCATCGCTCCGCATCATCTTCCGCTTTGTCTACCGCCGTGTATGCGGCGCAATTCACAACCGTATCAATCCCGGATGATTTGATATACGATTCGACAGCCGGCTTATCCAGTATGTCCAACGTATCAATATCCGTGAAATACAGCTTAAATCCCTCGAAACATTCGGAGCCGGCGCGTAAAGCCATCCCTAACTGCCCGTTCGCCCCGGTAATCAAGACTGAGTTCATTCTTTTTATTTTTGGGGGACAAAGATAGCGCAAATATTTTTATCTTTGCGCGACAAAAGCAATTTTCATGATTACAGCACGGCAAACAAAGAAAGAAAACATCGTCGAGTACCTGCTCTATATGTGGCAGGTAGAAGACCTTATACGCGCCTGCCATTTCAGCATGGACGAAATCGAATCCCGCATCATCTCCCAGTATGAGCAGCCCGAAGAAATAAAACGGGAAATACGCCAATGGTATCAGGAACTGATCGACATGATGCGCATCGAGGGAGTGAAGGAAACGGGACATATCCGGATAAACAAAAATGTAATGGCCGAACTGACGGATCTGCATCTGAGGTTATTAAAATCCCCGCAGGAAGCCGCCGTTTACGGCGCCCTCTATCAGAAGACGCTGCCCGCGATTGTGCAGCTGCGTTCCAAATCCGGAGGAAAGGAAGTAAGTGAAATTGAAACCTGCCTGACCGCCGTTTACGGGTATGTGCTGCTTAAAATGCAGCGAACGGAAATAAGTGCGGAAACAGGGGAGGCGATCCGGCAAATCAGCAATCTGCTGGCTTTCCTGGCAGCCGGATTCCGGGAAGAAAGGAACGGTACATGTTTAAACTGATCACAACCGGCTATTTTTACGCGGACGGCGGAGCCATGTTCGGCGCCATCCCGAAAGTGTCATGGAGCCGCAGCTATCCCGTCAACGAACGAAACCTGTGCGTGCTGGCCATGCACGCCGGAGTGGTCAAAACCGCCGACGGACGTATCATTATTGTGGATCCGGGCGTCGGACAGGATCGGTTGAATGAGTCGCCGGCCGTTTTTTACCGCTTTTACGATACGACAGATCTGTGCGAAGAACTGAAACGGACCGGCATAAAACCGGAAGAAGTGACGGATGTGATATTCACGCACCTTCATTTCGATCATTGCGGAGCAGCCGTGCGGAAAAACGCACACGGGACGCCGGAACCGGTTTTCCCGAACGCCGCGCACTGGGTAAGCCGCGCACAGTACGAGAGCGAACGTTCACCCCACCCGCTTGAAGCAGCGTCGTTTCTGCCTGAAAACACAGCGCTGCTGGAAAAGGCCGGCCTCCTGCGCCTCGTCGAAGCAGCTATCGAACCGGCTGAAAGCTTACGCATGCAACTGTATGACGGACATACGCTCGGACAGATCGCGGTAACTGTAAAACCCGCCCTGTCGCCGGACGAACCGTCTCCGGCCAACGCGGGGAATATAACAACCGTCGTTTTTCCGGGAGACATCCTCCCGCTGGCTTCGCACATCGTTCCCGAACGCATTTCGGCTTACGACCTCTATCCGACCCTTTCCTACAACGGAAAAACAGAGATCCTCGAAAAGGCGGCTTCCGGGGAACATCTCCTGGTGTTTTTCCATGATGCATACACCGCCTGTGCGACCGTTAAAAAAGCCGGTTCCTCCTTTAAAATCAATAAAAAAGTCGGTTTATAGAATTTTTATTGTAATTTTGGGAGTTTTTCAACAAATTTGTTGAGTTATCAACACGTCCGGCAACTTCGCCGGAAAAGTGTCTATTTTTGCATGCGAATTTAATTAACAGAATAAAAAATGGGTAAAATTATTGCTTTGGCAAATCAAAAGGGAGGGGTAGGTAAAACTACCACAACCATTAATCTGGCAGCTTCCCTGGCTGCCCTCGAGAAGAAGGTGTTGATCGTGGACGCCGACCCGCAGGCGAATGCTTCGTCCGGTTTCGGCATTGATGTGAAATCTCTTAAACATTCCATCTATGAAAGTTTGATCAACGGGGTGGAACCCGACGCGGCCATCGTACATTCGGAAATGAGCGGCCTGGACATATTTCCGTCGCATATCGACCTGGTCGGAGCCGAAATTGAAATGCTGAACCTCGACAAACGCGAACATATACTGCGTAACCTGCTGCTGCCTTTAAAAGAAAAATATGATTACATACTGATCGACTGCTCGCCGTCGCTGGGACTTATAACGGTCAATGCGCTTACGGCTTCGGATGCGGTGATCATCCCGTTCCAGTGTGAATATTTTGCGCTCGAAGGGATCAGCAAACTGCTGAACACGATTAAAATTATCAAATCGAAACTGAATCCGTCCCTCGAAATAGAAGGGTTCCTGATCACCATGTACGATTCGCGCCTGCGCGTGGCAAACCAGTATTATGAAGAAATCAAACGGCTGTTCCAGGATCTGGTATTCACGACCGTCATCCAGCGCAATATCAAACTGGTCGAGGCGGCCGGGTCGGGCAAACCCGTCCTCCTGTACGAAGTAGACTCCAAAGGGTCTATCAATCACATGCAGCTGGCGAAAGAATTAATAGAAAAAGACGCAAACAGAAAGTAAGACAGTACATGACAACGAAAAGAAAACCGATAGGACGCGGACTGGAAGCGCTCCTCACAAGCGATGGACTGAATACAAGCGGATCATCCTCCCTGAACGAGATCGAATTAACCCGGATTCAAACGAATCCGAACCAGCCGCGTACTGTTTTTGAAGAAGAATCACTGGAAGAACTGACCGTATCTATCCGTAATTTCGGGGTGATACAGCCGATCACGCTGCAGGAAACCGACGGGGAAAAATATATGATTATATGTGGTGAACGCCGTTACCGCGCCGCAATGAGAGCAGGACTGGAACGCATCCCGGCCTATATCAAGACCGCAGCCGACGAGAATATCATGGAAATGGCGCTGCTCGAAAACATACAGCGCGAGGATCTGAGCGCCATCGAAACGGCGCTGGCTTACCAGAAACTGCTCGACGGTTCGGGACAGACACAGGAACAGCTAAGCGAACGTGTCGGCAAGAAACGTACCACCATCTCCAATTACCTGCGCCTGCTCAAACTGCCTGCGGAAATACAGGTCTGCCTGAAAAACAGGACGATCGACATGGGACATGCGCGGGCGCTATTGTCCGTTGACGACCCCGAAATGCAATTAGCCCTGAATGACCGGATCCTCAAAGAAGGACTGTCCGTCCGCAGCGTGGAAGAAATAGCGAGACAGGTAAACCAAACAGAAACCCGCCAAAAGACGGACAGGACGCAGGGAAAGAAACTGCCGGAAGAATTTAAAATCCTGAAAGAACACCTTTCCGGATTTTTCGATACAAAAGTGCAGTTAAGCTACCATGCCGACGGCAAAGGTAAAATAACCATTCCCTTCGATTCCGACGAGAAGCTGGCATCTATCATGAGTTTGTTGGACCGAATGAAATAGAGATGGGTAAGGGTAGAAAGCTAAAATATCTCCGCATCATTATAGGAACCGTATGCCTTCTCCCGACAGGTATTGCAGGCACAGTATATGCCCGGGACACGATTCTCGAACTGACAGGATTACCGAACGACACCGTTTTACAGCCGGACAGCCCCGCGGAAATACAGTCCCTGACCGACTCCATTATCCGGGAAGCATCGCTTTTGACTGACGATACGGTCATCATCTCAAACGACCGTATCGACAGCCTGACCGTTCTGCTTCCGAAGGATTCGGCCCGGATCGCCGTCATGTCCCCGAAAAACGGAGGATATATAGCTATAAAAGATGTGACAGCTTTCAAACCCAACCCCAAAACAGCATACCTGATCGCTACCATATTTCCGGGATTCGGACAGGCCTACAACCGCCAGTACTGGAAATTACCGATCGTATACGGAGGCCTGGTGGGTTTCATGTACGCCATCACCTGGAACAACAAGGTATACCAGGATTATAAAAAAGCTTATTTTGATATGCGGATCGACTATAACAATTACAGGGCGGATCCCGAAAGATATGGCCCGGAGACCTGGAGTGCCAGCTGGCAGGATTTCACAAACGATCCCCTGAATTTTATGACCAATCAAAATAATCATACCCGGTTGCAAAAGGGCCGGGACTATTTCCGCCGGTACAGGGACTTGAGTATTATTCTCAGTGTGGTATTCTATGCGATATGCATAGCGGACGCTTATGTAGACGCACAGATGTTTGACTTCGACATATCCCCGGATCTGTCCTTCCGTGTAGCGCCGGAGTTTTATCCGTCAACACTCGCGAACTCCCGAAGTTTCGGACTGAATATTTGTATGACTTTTTAAAACCGGATACAATGAAAAAATTAATCCTTATCCTGTTCATTCTTGTTCCGCTGACCTCCCCGGCAGCGCAGGAAAATGACACCCTGCCCGGCAGCGGGCGGCAGTTCTATGATTCAATTATCGGTTTTTTGCCCGAAAGCCTTGATGCGGATATGCATAAGCTGCTCGAAGGATGGCATGTAAAACATTTTTCAAAACCGGAAGACTTTTGTGAAGACGAAGATCAGAATCCGTATTTCCCGGATTCCGTATACCGGATGAGGATGAAAAGGATGCCCTGCATTGTCCCCATGACATACAACGAGACCGTACGCAAATGCATCGACCTGTACGCGGGTCGCCTGCGCAATGTGGTACGTTACATGATGGGAATGGCTGATTTTTACTTTCCGATGATCGAAGAAAAACTGGATGCAAACGGATTACCCCTGGAACTGAAATACCTGGCGGTGGTTGAAAGCGCACTGAATCCGACCGCCCAGTCGCATAAGGGAGCGAGCGGACTGTGGCAATTCATACTGTCTACAGGCAAAGTTTACGACCTGGAAATAAACAGCTTGATTGACGAGCGCCTCGACCCGGAAAGAGCAACCGAAGCAGCCTGCAAGTATTTTGAAGAAATGTACAACCTGTACGGCGACTGGCACCTGGTAATGGCCGCCTACAACTGCGGCCCCGGAAATGTCAACAGGGCGATCCGCCGTTCCGGGGGAAATACCGATTTCTGGAAAATATACCCTTACCTTCCACGCGAGACCCGTTCGTACGTCCCCCTGTTTATTGCAGCCGCCTATGTCATGACATACCACTGCGAACATAACATCTGCCCCGTACAGGCCAATTTCTCGGTAGCAACCGACACCCTCATGGTTGAAAGAGCGCTTCATTTTGAACAGATCGCAGACATTCTCCAAATGGACAAAGAAGCCATCCGCTTTTACAATCCGCAGTATAAACGCGAAATAGTACCCGGAAACATACGGCCTTCGGTATTGCGCCTGCCGGTAGACAGGACATTTGCCTTCATTGAATACGAAGACAGCCTGTTCGCGCACCGCATGGATGAACTGCTGGCAAACAGCATCCCGGTAGATGCAAACGAACCGGAAAAACGCAAAGAAAAAATAACACATACGGTACAGACCGGGGAAAACGTCTATACGATCGCCAATTTATACGGCGTAACAACGCAGAACCTGAGACGGTGGAACAGCCTCAGTGGCTCGCGCGTGCCGAAAGGACGCAAACTGACCGTATATATTGATAACGGCGGACTTGCCTACGCTGCAGGAAACAGGAATCAAACGGCACAGGCTTCCACCACCACCGCCGCCGCGACAAAGGAACAGCCCAAACCATCCGTCGCCACTGTGGCAAAGGAACAGGATTTTATATCCTACAGGGTAAAAGCCGGCGATTCCCTTTATGCGATTGCAAAAAAGTACCCCGGCATATCCGTAAAAAAAATACAGGAAGCAAACGGATTGACAAACTCCAATCTGCGCATCGGCCAGGTATTAAAAATTCCACAGGGATAAGAAGGGAAAACTGAACTTATGAGTGAAAAAAATACGGGAGAACAGGAGCGGATGAAAGGTGAACTGATGGTACAAAAAGAGTTTGAAGCTCTTATGTGCGAATATCTGAACTCCAATCACCGCCGGAAAGTAGAACGCATACTGAAAGCGTTTAACTTCGCCAAGCAGGCGCACGCCGGGGTGAAACGCCGCGACGGCGACCCGTATATCATGCACCCGCTCGCCGTAGCCCGTATCGTATGCGGGGAAATGGGGCTTGGCTCCACCTCCATCTGCGCGGCCCTGCTGCACGATGTCGTCGAAGACACGGAATATGAAGTGGAAGATATCGCGAATATGTTCAACCGCAAAATAGCGCAGCTGGTAGACGGGTTGACGAAAATATCCGGGGGGATATTCAGTGAAACGGATTCTAAACAGGCCGAAAACTTCAGGAAACTGCTCCTTACCATGAGCAGCGACATCCGTGTGATCCTGGTAAAAATGGCAGACCGCCTCCACAACATGCGCACACTCGGTGCGATGCGCACCGACAAGCAGTTTAAGATTGCGGGCGAAACGATGTTTATCTATGCACCCTTAGCGCACCGCCTGGGACTGTTTGCCATCAAAACGGAACTGGAAGACCTGAGCTTCAAATACGAGCATCCCGAAGAATACCGCGTCATCAACGAAAAACTGAAAGATTCGGAAGAATCGCGCCAGCGCCTGTTCGATAATTTTGCCCGGCCGGTAAGGCTTCGCCTGCAGGAGATTGACCTGGTCTATGAGATGAAGACCCGCGTCAAGTCTGCCTTTTCGATCTGGAACAAAATGAATACCAAAAGCGTTCCTTTCGACGATATCTATGACATCTTCGCCGTACGCATCATCTTTGAACCGACCGGCGATGTGGATGAAAAGAACCTCTGCTGGGACATCTATGCGACCATCACGGACATCTACCGGACGCGCCCCGACCGTCTGAGGGACTGGGTCAGCCGTCCGAAAGCAAACGGCTACCAGGCCCTTCACCTGACGGTCATGGGACCGGACGGACAGTGGATCGAGATACAGATCCGCAGCAAGCGGATGGATGAAATCGACGAAAAAGGTTTTGCCGCCCACTGGAAATATAAGGAAAGCCATGTGGAAGAAGATACGGAACTGGACAAATGGCTGCAAACCATTACCGAAATACTGGAAAACCCGAATCCGAATACGCTCGACTTTCTGGATACGATCAAAATGAACCTGTTCTCGGCGGAGATCTTCGTCTTCACCCCCAAAGGCGAACTGAAAACATTGCCCAAAGGAGCTACGGCGCTTGACTTTGCATACAATTTGCATACGGATATCGGCGATACCTGCATCGGCGCGAAAGTAAACCACCACTTGGTACCGTTAAGCCACAGGCTGGAAAGTGGAGACCAGGTGGAAGTGCTGACCTCCAAATCCCAGTATCCGACGGTCGAATGGCTCAACTTCGTAACGACAGCCAAAGCCCGGACAAAAATAGAAGCCGTCCTGAAACGCGAACGGAAAGAACGCGCCAAAGCCGGCGAGGAAAAGGTGAAAGAGGCCTTTCAAAAAGCATCCCTCGAACCGACGCAGTCATTTTTAGACAAACTGGCCACCTACTTCGGTTTCCCCAGGCGGGAAGATTTTTATTATGCGATAGAAAAGGGAGACGTAACGATCCCGGATAATATACGCAAGATCCTGAAAGAGAAAAATGGCAATGTCATCCTGAAATACGTAAAAAAAGCATTCGGTGTAGGCAAGAAGAAGCCCCTGGTAATAACTTCCACGAACACACTTCCCGGCAAACCGGTATTCGACAAAACAAAACCGTATGAATTAAGGGAAGAAACATTCGGCCGCAACTACGTCGTGGCAAGCTGCTGCAAGCCGATCCCGGGAGATGACGTATTCGGCTTCATCAACGACGACAACAGCGTGATTGTACATAAACGCTCCTGCCCTATCGGCATACGTCTGAAAAGCAACTTCGGCGACCGCATCCTGTCAACCGTCTGGAGCAGCCACACGAGCAGTTCCTTCGAAGCGACACTGCAGATCACCGGCATCGACGAAGTAGGCATCCTAACCGGCATCGCCCAAACGATCTCGGGTTTCCACGTAAACATCATCCGCCTGTTAATCGAGACAAAAGACGGCGTATTCGAAGGAAAAATAAACATGATGGTTCACGACGTAGAAGATATCCAAAAGATGTGCATCGCCCTGTCCAAAATCAAAAACATACAGTCCGTCTCCCGCATCGTAGGCTAACTCCGTTGATTCATTAAGATTAAAAATTTAACAGTATAGAAGAAAGAGGATATTTCTTCTTATATTTTACACGGTTTAACATCTCAAACATGGAATCCGAGGCCGCGGAAAGCGTAAATCACATCTGCAACATGAAATCCCCCACCGAAATGAGAAACAAAAGGTAGAGACGCGAGGCATCGCGTCTCTACAAGAATCCGTCCGGGATTGCATCGCCCGGTAGCGACAGGAGGATAATTTTCAATTTTCAACTCTTAAAGCTGCATGGACAATTAAATCATAAACCAGGTCAAGCAGGTATTTTTCTCCGGCATAGTTCAGGGTTCCTGCCGTATCGTTCGGGGTATGGTAGTCTTTGTGCGGGCCGGTGGTGAACATGACTACCGGGATGTTTTTCTCATAAAAGGGATAATGATCGGAGTTCCGCATCTTATTGGGAGAAAATATCAAACGCAGGTCTGTATAGGGGGCGCTTAGCATCTTTACGGTTTTTTCTGCGGGCACGCCGCTGTCGACCGTATTGACAAACAGTTTGTAGGAGTCCAGTCTCCCGATCATGTCCAGGTTGACCATCAGCTTGATTTTCGACGCCGGCACGGGCAGGTTTTCACAAAGGTGACGCGAGCCTTTCAAGCCTTCCTCCTCCGCTCCGAAGGTCATGAAGATGACGCTTCGTTTCAAAGGCTCTCCGCCGGATGCAAGCTTTTCGGCAATTTCCAGGATCCCGGCAACGCCCGAAGCATTGTCGTCGGCCCCGTTATAGATAAACTGTTTTTCATCAAAAACGGTATAGGCCTTAACAATCCCCAAATGGTCATGATGCGCCCCGATTACAATGTATTCGTCTTTCAGCACCGGATCCTGCCCTTCCAGACAGGCAATGATATTATTCGAATGAATGGTATCCTGCCTTGTGTAAACGGATGCGCTTACGTTGACAGGTATATATTGATATACGTTATTTAATGTATTAGCCGGTGCATTTGCACGATTCAACAGGCTGTCGGCTGTTTTTTGGGAAATCCGGATAACCGGTATGGTATAATCCGCAGAAGAATAGCCGAAATTGCGATTTACCAGCGCGCCGCCGGAGGCTTTATCCGTGTGAATGGCCAATATGCCTGAAGCGCCCTTTTTCTTTGCCATTTCGTACCGGTTCAACAGGTTCTGCTTTAACCGGGGATGCGCATCAGGGAGTGAACTCTCCTCAAAAAGCATAAGCCATTTATTTCTTACGTCAATATCCGCATAATCATCCAAAACAAGCTGTTTGTCCGAATACTTGTAGCCGAATCCCGCGAAAATGACTTCGGCGGAAACATTCGAGGAATCAACGGGCACAATGGGAATAAAGTCCCTTCGGTATACGGCTTCCACGCCATCAATAAACAAGGTCCCCTCAATGGCTTTCATACGCGACAAAAAGGAAAAAGGATGGTCGTAATCTCCCGAAAACTTACCCAGCCCCCATCCGGCAAATTTGTTTTTAATATATTCGCCGGCTTTCCGCTCGCCTGCGCTTCCGGCCTTCCTGCCCTCCAGTGAATCGGAGGCCAGCAGGCTGATGTGATACCTGACATCGTCCTCCAAAATATCCGGCGCTGTCCGGTAAACGCTGTCGCGTTCTTCATGCACAACCGCTCCCTTATTTTTACCCTCACAGGAATAAAAAAAGGCAAGAAACATTATAATCCATATTTTTCCCATTATACTTTTCATATTTCCGGCAAATTTAGGAGAAAAAACTTTAATAGTTGAAAGTTGAAAATTATTAACTTTCATCTTTCAATTCTATAACTGTGAATAAGGCATCGGTGAGAGGAAGATGCTTTGGTTATTGGTCGCCGTATTTGCATATTCGGGCAGTGAGGACATCCGTTTCCAGTCCGGATGGCTAACGAATTTCTTCCATGCTTCGCTACGTGTTTCTTCGTCATGATACCATGTCAGGTATAACAATGCCGGCATACGCGGCCCGGCCAGGATGTTCCCGTAAAGAACGGAATTTATCGCTACCTTGTCAAAGAGGTCAATTTCTTCTTTGTTAAACATCCGAACCTTTCGCAGATTGGCTTCTTCGTTAGGGCTGTGATAGATGCGTATTTCAAACAGGGTCCGCGAAGGATCCGGCAGGCGGTGAGCCGGTATTTTATCAAAAGCTTCGCTCAGGTAAGATTCGAAATTCGAATAAACAGGATCGGATGCCGTCAGCCTGTAAAATGCGTCCGATTCACGGCGGAAGACCGCATCTTCCCAGATTGTTTTTTTCATCATCAGAAAGGCCTCAATATCCGGATAAATAAACAGGACATGCCGCTGTTCCTTTTCCCCGTCTTTATAGAGCCGGAAAGCGCCGGCTTTTATATTTTTACGGTTATAGGCCGGTATGAGCACATCTTTCAAAAAAGAGTCCAGCACATTTCCGTCACCGGTAAGCGTATAGATGCGCCATTCATATATTTCCTTTGCACCGGAAGATACCGTATAGCCTTTCAATGAGGAGGCCATACCCATAGCAGGAACCATCGATAACGCGCCTGCCGCTTTCATAAAATTTCGTCTTTTCATCGTATAAGTAAATTTATTTAGTAAAAAAAACGCCACAAATATAATACAAGACGCGTATTATGCAAAATAAACGGAAAGATAATTTTAAGGAAAGCGCTGTTTACGCCTGTGGCGTGATGCGACATAATAACTTTACCGGCAAACGTTGTCGCGTAAAAAATAATTCTATTGAAAATAATAAGAGAAAAATTTGTGGAATAAATATTTCCTGTTAATTTTGCAGCGATTTAAAAAATCAATAATAGAAGCGTCAGCCCCTGGTGAGGGGCGAACTTTTATTACACACTGTATTATTAACAACAAGTTTTAAGCCGTAAGGGAGTTGTGACAACTGAGCCTTGCGGCTGATTTTTTTACTGCACAATATACATATCAAAAATCCCGGGATGAGATTTACGTCGTAAATGTTCGGAATTGGCTCCGGTTCTAAAGATTTACGTCGTAAATGTTCGGGATCGGGTCTCATGGAATTATTCGGATGGAAATCTTCAATAATTGAAAAATAAGACTTACTTTTGCACAGTTTTTCGGAAAAATCTTATGGAAAGAGTATTAGTGACCGGGGGAGCCGGTTTTATCGGATCGCACCTGTGCGAGCGGCTTATCAAGGAAGGATGTGATGTAATCTGTATGGATAATTACTTCACAGGGAGTAAGGACAATGTGCGGCATTTACTGGGTAACGACCGGTTTGAACTGGTGCGTCACGATGTGACAAGCCCTTATTATGCGGAAGTGGACAAGGTGTACAACCTGGCATGTCCCGCCTCCCCGGTTTATTACCAGTATAATCCCATAAAGACGCTTAAGACGTCGATATACGGCGCGTTGAATATGCTCGGACTGGCAAAGCGCGTGAATGCAAAAATACTGCATGCATCAACCAGTGAAGTTTACGGAGATCCGGTCGTCCACCCGCAGGTGGAGGCCTATTGGGGAAATGTCAACCCGATAGGCATACGTTCCTGCTATGATGAGGGGAAACGGGCCGCCGAAACGCTCTGTATGGATTACCACCGCCAGCACCGTATCCGGATAAAGATAATCCGTATTTTTAATACCTACGGTCCCCGGATGAATAAAAACGATGGCCGCGTGGTGTCGAATTTTATCGTCCAGGCGTTGACGGGGAAAAACATCACGATCTATGGGGATGGAACACAGACACGCAGCTTCCAGTACATAGACGATCTTGTGGAAGGAATGATCCGGATGATGAACACCGGGGATGATTTCACGGGCCCTGTCAATATCGGCAATCCCGGGGAATTTTCCATGGTCGAACTGGCCCGTGAGGTGATACGCCTGACAGGTTCCGGATCCGACATTATTTTTGAACCGCTGCCGCAGGATGATCCGAAACAGCGTCAACCGGATATATCCCTGGCCTGCGAGAAACTGTCCGGCTGGAAACCGTCCGTAAAACTGGAAGAGGGATTGAAAAAAACAATTGCCTATTTTGATGAGTTGCTCAGGAAAGGAGAATAAATAACCGGTGGATATTCAGGAGATAAAATCCGTATATGACAATCACCCGTATGTAAACACGGTGGTATCCTCGCTGGAGAAGAACAACAGCACGCATCTCCTGTCCGGCCTGAACGGTTCGAGCCGGGCCGTTGTGACCGCCTCTGTTTTTGAAAAAAA
The DNA here is from genome assembly GCA_031265585.1 of Tannerella sp. Classification (GTDB taxonomy): domain Bacteria; phylum Bacteroidota; class Bacteroidia; order Bacteroidales; family Tannerellaceae; genus Tannerella. The sequence goes on from JAISCL010000159.1 coordinate 27,003, forward strand.
GGGAGGCGTTTTTGTATGTATACAAAACGATGCGGAAGATGCCGGCTATTTCTATAACGACCTGATGCAGCTGATGACGGGAAAAAATGTTTATTTCTTTCCGTCCGCTTACCACAGGCATATAAAATACGGGCATACGGATCCGGCCAATGAGATACTGCGGACAGAGGCGCTCGGTTTACTGCAGGAAGCAAGCCCTTCCTGCATCATCGTCTCCTACCCCGAAGCGATGGCGGAAAAAGTGCTTTCAAAAGCCGTATTAAAGGAAAATACACTTACGATCCATACCGGCGAACAGATAGATCCCGTATTCGTCTCCGAGGTTCTTGAGAGTTACGGATTCGAGCAGACGGATTATGTTTACGAACCCGGACAGTATGCGATACGCGGAAGCATTGTCGACGTCTTTTCTTTTTCCGGCGAATATCCTTTCCGCATTGACTTCTTCGGGAATGAGGTGGAAACCATCCGCCGTTTTGATGTGGAAACACAGCTTTCCAAAGACAAACCGGAAGAAATCCGCATCATACCGGAAGTAAGTAAACAGAGCGATCCTGATTCTTCCCTGCTTGATTTGCTGCCGGAAAATACCTGCCTTCTATACCGGGACATGAAATGGTGTACGGAACATATCCGGGGCTTGTGGAACGAAATGCCGGTGAACCGTGACCGGGAGGGTTTCCCGGACGTGGAAGCGATGAGGAAAAAGCTGATTACGGCAGAAACATTCGTAAACTCAACGGCCCGCTTTTGCAAACTGCATTTTCAGGGGAAGAAAAATGCGACCGTACAGTTCGAGACCTCCCCGCAACCGTTATACATGAAAAATTTTGACCTGGTAAGCGAATCTTTTAAAGACTACCTGTCGAAAGGTTATGCCCTTTACCTGTTGACCGACAGCAGCAGGCAGGCCGAACGGATACAGGATATATTCAGGGACCGGGGAGATCATATTCCGTTTACAGCCGTCAACCATACGCTCCATGAAGGATTCGTTGATCATACGCTCAAGATTTGCATGTTTACCGACCATCAGATCTTCGGGCGCTTTCATAAGTATAACCTGAAAAGCGACCGGGTAAGAAGCGGCAAGATCACACTGTCGCTGAAAGAACTGAATCAGTTTTCAACGGGTGATTACATCGTACATATCGATCATGGCATCGGATATTTCGGCGGACTCGTGCGAATGGATGTAAACGGCAAATTGCAGGAAGCCGTCAAACTGATTTATAAAAACAACGACATCATTTTTGTCAGTATCCATTCGCTGCACAAACTGTCGAAATACAAAGGAAAGGATGGTGAACCTCCCGCACTGAACAAGCTCGGAACCGGCGCATGGGAAAAGATAAAAGACCGTACCAGGGAAAAGGTCAAAGACATCGCCCGCGACCTGATCCGGCTCTACGCGCAACGGAAAAATGAAAAGGGCTTCGCTTTCAGTCCGGACAGTTTTATGCAGGATGAACTGGAAGCGGGTTTTATTTATGAGGATACGCCCGACCAGCTGAAGGCTACAACGGAAGTAAAAGCCGACATGGAAAGCTCGCGCCCGATGGACCGCCTTATCTGCGGCGATGTCGGGTTCGGGAAAACGGAAGTCTCTATCCGCGCCGCATTTAAAGCGGTAGCGGATAATAAACAGGTGGCCGTCCTCGTTCCGACCACCGTCCTCGCATTCCAGCATTACCAGACGTTTACAGAGAGGCTTCGGGATTTTCCCTGTACAATAGATTATATAAGCCGGGCGCGCAGCAGCGGGGATATCCGGAAAATACTGGAACGCCTCAAAAACGGGGAAGTAGACATCCTGGTCGGCACGCACCGGCTGGTCAGCAAAGACGTCGTATTCAAAGACCTGGGACTGCTCGTCATTGACGAGGAACAGAAATTCGGGGTATCGGTCAAAGAAAAGCTCCGCCGGATGAAAACGAACGTAGATACCCTGACAATGACCGCTACGCCGATCCCGCGGACGCTGCAATTCTCGTTAATGGGCGCGCGCGACCTGAGTAACATACACACGCCGCCGCCTAACAGGTACCCGATTCAGACGGAAATAGAACGGTTCAATACCGACATCATACGTGAAGCGATTGAATTTGAGATGAGCCGTAATGGGCAGGTCTTTTTCATCCATAACCGGATACAGAATATCTATGAAATAGAAGCGCTTATCCGCCGTGAAATACCGGATGTACGCATTGTCACCGGCCACGGACAGATGGAACCGGAAAAACTGGAAAAGGTGATCCTTGATTTTGTCAACTACGAATATGACGTACTGATCTCGACCACCATCATAGAAAACGGCATTGACATACCGAATGCAAACACCATCATAATCAATGACGCACACCGGTTCGGACTGTCCGAACTGCACCAGCTGCGCGGACGGGTCGGGCGGAGTAACCGGAAAGCATTTTGTTACCTGCTCTCCCCTCCCCTCTCTACGGTGACGCCCGAATCCAGGCGGCGTCTGCAGGCCATCGGAAATTTTGCGGAGCTTGGCAGCGGCATACATATCGCCATGCAGGATCTTGATATCCGTGGAGCAGGGAACCTGCTGGGCGCCGAACAAAGCGGATTTATCGCAGACCTCGGCTATGAAACGTATCAAAAAATACTGGAAGAAGCGGTTGACGAACTGAAAACCGGTGAATTTGCCAGCCTCTATGCTTCCGCTCCGGACACCTCCGGACGGACGTTTGTCCGGGAAACCTTTATAGAAAGCGACCTGGAAATCCTGTTCCCGCCGACCTATATACCGAACGATTCCGAACGCGTAAGCATCTACCGCGAACTGGACGCCATCGAAGACGACGACCGGCTCGAGGCGTTCATTTCCCGCTTAAAAGACCGTTTCGGTGCGATACCGGTGCAGGGAATGGAACTGATCCGGATCGTACAGCTGCGCCGCCTCGGAAAACAGGCAGGGTTCGAAAAGATCATGCTGAAAAAAGGCATGATGAACCTCCACCTCGTCAAAGAAAGCGACCACCCCTACTATCAAAGCAAAACATTCGGCAAACTGCTATCCTATATCCAGAAACACGCGAAGAACTGCATCCTGCGCGACCAGTCCGGAAAACGAAGCCTGATCATTAAAAACATCCCCGACGTACAGGCCGCCTGCCGCTGCCTGACAGAAATACTGAATGAAAATCCCGGATAACAATCTTCATAGGATCTGCACCCCGGCTACCACCGGATGACATTGGGATATTGTCTACGGCATATGAGTAAAATCTGCTGTATATGAAGTGAAATCTGTGAGGCATTGGCTTACATGAGCCAAAATCCATGATCCGCAGGCTAAAGCCCATGACACGCAGGCTAAAACCCAACACCCGTGGGCTAATATAACCTGTAACACCCGGGCTAAAGCCTGCGGCACATGAACCAAAACCCGTGGAATAAAAATATGCGCGATTTTCGGTAATAGAATTGTTTGCTGTAATATAATTAAAAATCCGTGGCCTGTTTTCTGCCGGACTATAAAAAAACGGCGCCGGAACAGACCCGGTATGGCTACATATAAATGTATGTTTGTATACATCCCCCTCCCCCGCAAAATTCGGAGTGCACGGCAGGCTGGCAGCGATTCGGCTGTCTTCGGGATGCAATGGGGACGATTGGTATGTCATTCTTTGTAAATTTTAAATTGTTCCGTTCTTCGGTTTTCCTTAAAAAACAGCGGCAAAAGTATGTGGAAAAATAATAAGTATAAGGACAAAAAAGCAAATTATCATCTGCCAAATCGTAATCAGGGACTTTTTTCAGGTGACAAATCAGCAATTCCTCTCCCTTCATTACCATTTGGAATAAAGAAAAGTAAAAAAACGGGATGATTTTTTTTGTTTTTTCTAATGGATTGATATAATTTTGCACGCTGTAAATAAATATTCAAAATGCGGTAATGGATTTCCTGCTGTATCTTAATATGCTGATAATGCTTGTCCCTGTGATGGTTGCCGGTTGTTGCATGACGCTGGCAGGGATCTCGCGCAGGGATTGCCGGACGCGACAGGAAAGGCGGCTGAAGGACGTTGTGAACCTGTATCTGGCCACGACATTCCCGCTGTGGCTTGCGCTGTTCTGCCGTGTATTCTTTCCCGAAGCGTCTGTTATCATAAATATTTCCGGGCTTGCGGGCTTCGTGCCTGCTGTGGTGCTTTTTTGCCGCACCGTCCGCTTCTACCGCCAGGCAGGCGGCGAGGAGGGCCTGACGCGCCGACTGGCCTTCCGGATTATATTCATGGCGCTTCTTTCGCCGGCGTTCCTGTTTATGACCGTATTCACCGGCCTGCTGCCGGTAAGCGGCATCGGTTCGCCGGTATGGACGACGGTCACGGCTTTTTGCCTGTCGGGACAATGTATCGCGCTGACTTTCCATATTATCCGCCGGGAATATCCGTCTCTTGCCGTATATGTAGCAGAGGAGGAGACGGAGAAAAGTGCGGAGGGACGCAGGCTGCATGAGGGTAAACTGACGCGCCGGCGGCTGGAGGCGTGGTTTCGCAAAAAAAAACCTTACCTCCGGGTGGATTTCAAAATTACCGACGCCGCGAAGGCAATGGATGTGAACCGTTCCGTTATCTCCGCTTTTATCAACAAAAATTACGGCATGAACTTCAACCGCTTTGTGAACCGGTGGCGGCTGGAGGAACTTGAACGCCTGCGCCTCCTGCCTTCCAACAAAGGGAAAAGCATTGCCCAGCTGTTTGCCAAAGCCGGATTTACGGAAGCGCGCCAGTATCGCCGCGCTGTCGCGAACGGACGGGGATGAAAGCGGTTTAAGAGTTGAAAGTGAGTATTTACAATTTTGAATTAAAGACTGATGTTACGCAGTACAGTAGAGATAAAATTTTACAGATAAATTATAAAATATGATAAGCAAAGAATTTATACAGGCACTGGTGTTTTCCACGCCTGCCGTCTGTGCGCTGGCGTGTATGGCCATGATGCTGCTCGACGTATTATACACTGAAAAAATCCGTCATGAAAAGTCGCTGCGGCTTTTCCTGGCGCTTACTTTTATGGTTGCGGCTATACTGTGGCTGTGCCTGGTGCTTCAGGTGATCAACCACCGGGCGTTTGTCCGGTGTTTCACCCTGTTCACGCTTGCATTGATGCTTGATCAGGTTTTGATTTTCCGCTTTGTGCACATTATAACGGCTACGGAGCGTGGAAGCGGTTTCAGCCGGCTGCATTTTGTTATACCCGTCCTGCTGACGGCCGCTTCGACAGCGATCACCCTGACCGTCCCCATCGACCGGCAAATAGAAGTGGTATATGGCAACGGAGAGGGCAACCGCCTGTTCGCCGTGCTAAATTCGCTGACGAGCATCGTTTTTGTCATATACAACATACTTTATCCCCTTCTCGGCATCTTACGGATACGCCGCTACAGGCGCAATGTTACGGACTATTCCGCCGACGTGCAGCGCACATCCCTGAACTGGCTCCTGCTTATGCAGCTGCTTACGCTCATTACGATCCCCCTTCCAATCGCCGGTTTGCTGCTGAACATCGACGTTTTCTCCTCCTCTTCCTGGCTTTCCACCCAGGGTGCACTCCCTACCTTCTTCGTTTACCCCATACTGTGCTACAACCTGCTATCGGACAACTACGTCATCATCGCCCCTGCACACGACAACGTCCCCGCACCGGGCAACACCTTCGTAATCGACCCGAATCGCTTCTCCCAATACCTGCAGGACAAAAAACCGTACCTGAATCCGCGACTGCGCATCACGGACGTAGCCGCCGACCTGTGCACCAACCGCAATTACGTATCCACGTTCATCAACAAAGAGTACGGAATGAATTTCAGCCGCGTCATCAACCGCTGCCGCCTGGAAGAACTCGCCCGCCTGCACCTCCTGCCCACCCACAAAAACAATTCCAATACCGAACTCATACTCTCTGCCGGCTTCAGCAGCTACCGCAATTATTTACGCGTGAAAAGCAGTGAAGACAGATTAGTTGAAAGTTGAAAATCCGGCCATATCCCAATTAATAATTAGGAACCGGAAAAAAATACCTAAAAATAAGGATTGCCCATTAATTCCGAAGGATCTACCTTTGCAGGCGATTTATTCTTGCAAAATAACATATCCTAACTGATTTTTTTGATGAAAAAAGCAATTCTTATTTATATATTCCTTTTCTCTTTGACCGCTTATTCACAGGTCCGTGTAAACATATCCGGGAAAGTGACTTCTACGGAAGACGAAACGTTGAGTTATGGAACCGTCTTACTGAAGGGCACTTCTTTTGGAGGAGCGACAACTGCTGACGGAGAATATTCGTTTGATGCGCCGGCAGGCGAGTATACATTAGTTACCTCTTTTCTCGGATACGAAACGTATCAAAAGAAGATAAAACTGGTAGCCGGGAAAAACGAGCGGCTGAATATTGTGATCGCTCCCAAAGTATCGGAGCTGGATGAGGTCGTTGTTATCGGCAGCAATATAAAGCGGATAAAAGAATCGGCATTCAATGTGGTAGCGCTGGACGTGAAAGGGCTGCACAACACGGCGGCCGAAATCAAGGACGCCCTGGCCAAAGCGCCGGGCGTAAAGGTACGGGAGTCGGGAGGCGTCGGGTCTGATATAAACTTTTCATTAGACGGGTTTAGCGGACGGCATGTCCAGTTTTTCCTTGACGGCATTCCTTTAGACACCCGTAATTCATCCTTTAACATCAGCAACATTCCGGTTAATTTTGCCGAACGCATTGAAGTTTACAAAGGCGTCGTCCCGGTGGAATTTGGAGCCGATGCGCTGGGAGGCGTTGTCAACATTGTCACCGGCAGGAATAAAGAGCGGACGCTGGCGGATGCTTCCTATTCGTACGGGTCGTTCAATACACATAAAACGTCCGTCCTGGTAAATCACACAACGAAGCGCGGATTTACGATGGAACTGAATGTCTTTCAAAACTATTCGGATAATAACTATGCTACATACACCCCGGTAGAAGACTTGGGAAACGGACAGATTGATAAGAGCAAAACCGAAAAAGTGAAACGTTTCAATGACACTTACCATAACGAGGCTGTTATAGCGAAAGCGGGTTTTGTCAATAAATCCTTTGCCGACCGCCTGCTCTTCGGCGCCAATTTATCACAGAGCGATAAGGAAATCCAGAACGGCGTCCGCCAGGAAATCGTTTACGGGCAGAGACGCCGGAAGGCAACCTCCTTCATGCCTTCCATTGAATACTTCAAAAGAAATCTGTTCACAAAAGGGCTGAACGCCTCCCTGACCGCCAATTACAATTACAGCCGGACGCATACGCTGGATACGGCCACATATAAATACAACTGGCGCGGAGAATCGGTTTACAATGGCGGAAAACTGGGAGAACAAAGCTATCAGAACACTAAAAACGACAATAAAAACGGGAATGTGACGGCAAACCTGAATTACCGGATCGGCGAAGCGCACAAGATTGTACTGAACCATGTACTGACGGTCTTCGACCGCAAAAACAACAGCCGTTCGGAGACACAGACACAAAACGGAATTGCCAATAAATCGCGTAAAAACATTACCGGGCTTTCTTACCAGTACAACCACGAAAACAGATGGAACGTCTCATTCCTGGGAAAATACTACAACCAGTACAACTCGGGGCCGCAAAACCTGTCTTCCGACCCAACGCGGTTCGACTATGTAAAAGCCGGCCACCATACCGACGCCTTCGGTTACGGCGCAGTGGCCTCCCTTTTCCTGTTAAAAGACATCCAGCTGAAAGGCTCGTATGAAAAAACGCTCCGGCTTCCGACCAACGATGAACTTTTTGGAGACGAAGACCTTGAACTGGGAAAGCTGGAATTGAAACCGGAACACAGCGACAACCTGAACTTCAACGTAAATTACGGATATAACAGGAACAGGCACGGGATCTACCTGGAAGCCGGCCTGATCTACCGCAATACCACCGATTATATTCGCCGCGTAACAAACCGCTACTCGGGAGGACTCTATTTCGGCTCCTACGAAAATCACGGCAACGTAGTCACCAAAGGCATCAGTGCGGAACTGCGGTACAACTATTCGAACCGGCTCTCGATCGGAGGAAACCTGACACACCAGAATATCCGCAACAACGAGCGATACATAAACGGCTACGAAGGCAGGGAAAGCTCCACATACAAACAGCGTATGCCGAATACTCCCTACTTCTTCTTCAACACCGATGCAACCGTCTATTTCCATAACCTGGCAGGAAAAGGAAATGTACTGACCGTAACTTATTTCCACACATACGTCCACGAATTTTCACTTTACTGGGAAAACGAGGGAAGCAGCACCTCCAAGCTAAAAGTCCCGGAACAGTTTTCGCACGATATAACCATCAACTACAGCCTGAAAAACGGACGGTATAACCTGTCGTTCGAATGCCGGAACCTGACGGACGAAAGACTGTACGACAATTTCAGCCTGCAGAAAGCAGGACGGGCCTTTTACGGAAAGATCCGCTATACCTTCGGCAACTAACTAACCAATCATATAATTTTAAACAAAATGAAACAGAAAAATTTACTATGGATTTTAATAGCCTTTGCATGCGCAGGCTTTTTTACGGCATGTAGTGACAACGCTTCAGGCGACGGCGACGACGACGGCAACGGCCCGGAAGACCGTATCGAAAAATATATCATAGCAGCATCCGGCGCGGAAGCGATCTATCTACTGGAAACCGACAACATCGACGAAGGCACCCTCACAACACAGGGCGCAGCCGCAGAAGTAGAAGCGGCAACCGCCTGGCTGTTCCCCCAAAACAAATACGCCTACCGCCTGGTATATGCACAGGGCAACGCAGGAACAGGCTCCTCCTACAAGCTTGACCAAAGCGGGCGCCTGGCAGAGCGTGAAATTGCATTCAGCATCACCGACCGCTTCACGACCTACGGAATCTACGGGGACTACATCATCTGCGCCGCATCAGGCGCAACGGCCCAGTACGACGCTGCGGACACGGAAAAATCCTATCCCCGCTACGGCGTAACATTTACGTACCTGAACATAGAAGAACAGACAAAGCAAACCAAAACAATCATAACCGAAGACCTCATGGGCACCGGCGAACGTTACACGGTATCCGGCATCGTAGAATCCAACGGGAAATTCTTCACGGCGCTCTGCTCGGAGGGATACAGCCCGTACGGCGTCTGGCAAAACCACGATGCGATTGTAGAAAAGCTAACCGCCGCAGGCGAAGACGTAGACGCCACGGTCAAAAAAACGGAAGCAGGACTCTACGCCAGCATCGGATCCACCATGTATCCCAACCAGGTAGCAGTAGCCATCTACGAAGGAACCGGCTTCGAAAACCCGCTAATCATCACCGACGACCGCCTGAGCATGGCAACCTCCCTTTTCCGCTCACAATACTATTCAACCATTGGCGTGACGGACAACGGCGATGTATACGTATTCTCCGCGAACAACACCGGAGCAAGGGCCGGAATCTACAAATCCGACAAGCCGTCGGGAGCCATCCGCATCAAATCCGGCACAACCGTCTTCGACCCGGCCTATTTCTGCGACATAACGGCGCTCTCGGGCGGGCACAGCCTGTTCAAAGTATGGCATATCTCCGAAAACTACTTCCTGCTGCAAATGTTTGCCGTTCCGGGATTCTATACAAGCGGCATGAACCAGAACACAAACCGCCTGGCGATCCTGAAAGCCGACAGCAAAGAATTCCGCTGGGTAACGGGAATGCCTTCCGACAACACCATCAGCAGCCTGGGATCCTCCCCCTACTTCGAAAACGGAAAAGCATACATGCCCGTCGTCTTCAGCGCCGCATCCGAAGGAGGCGTTGCCGACTCCCCTGCCGTTTATACCGTCAACGCAGCCACGGCCACCGCCACGAAAGGCCTCATCATAAAAGCCGACAACGGAGTCAGCGCCATCGGGAAACTGCACAATTAAAAACGCTCACCGCCTAAAAAAAACATATCGCATGATTAAAGTACTCATCGACCTGCTGTCCTTCCTGAGGACAACATTCCCCCTGCTCTTTTGCACCGCCGTTCTCGCGCTGCTCTCCATCCTGCTGGCAAAATCCATAAAGAAGTATTACTACATCTATTACACCCTCTTTGCCATACCGTTCCTGATGGTTGTCATACCCTCCATCCTCCGGATGTGCGGACTCGAAACATCCCTCAACTTCAACCGGATCCCGGTCCTGGGCGAAATCCTCCGCGACTACATACACGTAGCCGCCCTGGGGCATCCGCTGCTGATCATCATCATGTACATAGGTGCGCTCAACGCCTCCAACCCGCACGTAAAGAAACTGATGAGCATCCGCAAAGAACTCTCCATCCTGTCCGGATTCCCGATCCTGACCCACTCCTGGATCCGCACCCTGCACAATTTCCCGGAATCCCTCAAATACTTCACCGCCCACGCCGAATTTATCGAAAACCGGGAAATCACAAATGCATGGGGCGCCGGCATTACCCACGCGGCGCTGGTACTTGGCATCGTGATGCTCGCCCTGTTCCTCATCCTGTGGATCATATCATTCGACGCCCTGCACAAGCGCCTGGGCGGACGCAAATGGAAACAGATACAAAAATGGTCGTATGTCCTTTACGCCCTGCTCTTCATCCACGCAATGGGCCTGCAGGCCGGACGCATGGTGACCGGCAGCGCATCCGGCCCCCGCACGGAAATAACAGCTCATGCACCGGCTGCCGGAAATATCCCGGACAGCCGCGACGGCGAGCGCCGGCAGGAAAACGCTGCCGCCCCTGCCGCCCGCAGAGGAGAAGACCGGAACGCACAGGCCGCTCCCCGGGGACACGGCGGCGGCGGCGGCGGACGCACCCCCGCGATAAGCCTCGCCGACATCCAGCCGGGCCAAGCCGCAAGACAGTGGATCGCCGTCTCCTCACTCCTGCTGATATACGGATCCTACCTCATCCTCCGCATACGGAAAGCAAGGAAAAAACCCGCACATCGCCCTCAATAACCGGTGTCACGCGCCGGGCCGGGTTGTAGAGACGCGATGCATCGCGTCTCTACGGCAGACGTCCGCCCCGGCAACAGGCACAGGAAACCCGGCAGGGCTGCACGGCGACCGGAAATCCGGCACGCAGCCCTGCCGCAAATGTGAAATAAACATAAATATTCCCGGATTATCCATATTTATAAAAAAAACATTACCTTTGCACACATATTCTGTAACTTAAGCACGGGTAATACAATGAACACATGCAGCCATAAGGCAAATCACTCTCTCGGACAGGCGGAATCACCGGATCCCGGCGCACAGCCGCGCGGAAACGGCACGGCAGATCAGTTCCCCGGCGTTAGCGCTACCCCCCTCCCCCATCACATAAGCAACTTACGCACATACGGCAGGCAGTCGCCGGACGCTCCGGAAAGTCACTGTCTGCTGTCAGTCCGTTCCCGGAAGTTCCGGGAAGCCACTGTCTGCTGTCAGTCCGTTCCCGGAAGTTCCGGGAAGCCACTGTCTGCTGTCAGTCTGTTCCCGGAAGTTCCGGG
>JAISCL010000271.1 GCA_031265585.1 Tannerella sp.
TAGTTATGAACAGAATGAAAATTGTATTGTTACACGCGTTGTCATGTCTGGCAACCGTCAGCCTGTGGGCGCAAGAGGGAGGAAGGAGCACGTTGAAAGGATACGTGACGGATGAAGCGGGAATGTTGCCGGGCGTTGCGCTGCTTGTCAAGGGCACGCAGACAGGCGCCGTTTCCGCTACCGACGGTTCGTTTATCATTTCCGGCGCGCCCTCCGGGAAAGCGGTGCTGAGAGCGAGTTATATCGGTTACGAAACGCAGGAGATAGAGCTGGATCTGCGTCCCGGACTGAATGTGATCGAAGAAATTTACCTGTCGTCTTCCAGTAAAATGCTGCAGGAGGTGATCGTTACCGGCGAAATGACCCCGTCGCAGATGAAGGCCTATAACATGAAAAAAATCTCGCCGGCTATCGTTGACCTCATAGCCTCGGATGCAATCGGCAAACTGCCCGACCGGAATGCGGCGGAGGCCGTGCAGCGCATTTCGAGCGTAGCCGTGTCACGCTATCACGGCGAAGCCGACCGGGCTACGGTGCGCGGCACGCCTTTCACGTGGACTTCGACCATGCTGAACGGCACCCGGTTGCCGAGCTCCGACGTCGCCGCGGGACGGGCTACGGTGCTGGACGTCGTCCCCTCGGAATTAATCGAATACTGCGAAGTCGCAAAAGCCGTTACCCCCGATATGGAAGCCGACGCCATCGGTGGATCCATCAATTTCATCACCCGCACGGCGCCCCTCCGGCGGACGCTCGCCATCAGCGGCGCAGGCGGTTTCAACAACCTTGCCCAAAAGGAAATTTATAACTTCTCGGCCGTCTATGGCGACCGGTTTTTCGGCAACAGACTGGGCGTGATACTCGCCGCTTCCACGTGGAAAAGAAACTGGGGGACGGACGAATATACGGTCGACTTCAATACCGACAATGCCGACCCGTTCCTGCACCGGTCGGTCAAAAGCGTGATGCTGAAACGCTACATGGGGTCGCGCACCACCAACGGGCTGAACATCGGCATGGAGTACAATTTCAATCCGCTGAACAAAATATCCGTGCGAGGACTGCTTGACAATTTCGTCGACGACCGCCCTGTCTATGAATCCTACTTCATGTATAACGCCGACCAGTACCAGTACAACTACCGCGAATCGAAGTATGACACGTGGCTGTACGGAGGCGAACTGGGCGGAAGCCACCAGTTGAGCGCCCGCACCAGGCTGAACTGGACACTGTCCGACTATTACGGATCGTACAGGATTAATTCCCTGCCCTCCGGCATAGATGCAAAATACCGCGGACTGCCCATCCTCACTTTTACGCAGAACAGCGCCGGATTCGGCGAACTCTATACCCACACCGACGGGAAGCGGTACAAGTTCAGCGCCATGGACATGCCCGGCGGCAGCGGCGACTCGCCCGACCACCTGACGCCACATTCCACGGCCGGCATGGACGATTCGAAGCTGATGCTTTCGCGGCTGGTGCTCATGCGCATTATCAACATCGAAGAAGACCGCACGGCCCAGGCCAACCTTTCGTTCGACGTCAACGACCGGCTGACGCTGAAAGCCGGCGGCAAGCTCCGCCACAAGATGAAGGATTACCAGATGCTAAACCGCATCTACATGCCGAATGCCGCAGTGGGCATCCCGAACGCTCCGGCGCTTCCGTCGCTCGCCGGTTTGCCGAGGGGCAGCTTTCCCAACCGGAGCAACTTTTTCGACGCCATCGGGACGGATTACAAACCGTATATTATGGACCCCGTTTCTTCGGAGACTATGCGGACGGTCGGCGCCGACGCCGTGAGTGGAAACAACTGGTACGACGCTTCGCAAAAGTCCGATTCCACCAACATGTACGACGGATACGAGAATGCCGTGGCCGGCTACGTAATGGCGGAATGGGACGCAACGCCCAAACTGAAACTCTACGGCGGGCTTCGCAACGAATATACAAAAGCGGTACTGCGCGGGAAAAGATACGACAGGGAGTATGACCAGCTGTCGGAATCGACCGTCGAAAACGCCTACAACTCGCTGTTGCCGATGGCGCTTGCCAAATATGCGGTAAACGGTTTCACGAACATCCGTGCCGCTTATACGCGAACCTTCATCCGTCCGCTGTTTAACGACTTCACGCCCGGCCAGAGCGTGGATGTCACCGGCGCCGTCAAGACGGTTACACGCGGTAATCCGGACATCAAACCCACTTATGCCAATAATTTCGATCTGACCGCCGAGCATTTCTTCGGAAATATCGGACTGGTTTCCGCCGGCCTGTTCTACAAGGATCTGGATAATTTGATATTCAGCAGCCGCGATAACGAAACGATTGACGGCGAAAGCTATTACGTCATCCAGTCGCGCAACATTTCCCGCGCATCGCTGCTTGGTTTTGAAGCTGCCGTCAACCGCCGCCTGGACATGCTGCCCGGATTCCTCCGGGGGCTGGGCGTGGAAGCCAACTACACGTTTATCCGGTCGGACGCCGAAGTGCCGGTTTATATCAACGGACAGCCCCAAACCGTGAAAACGTCTCTGCCTAACCAGTCGAAGCATTTGTTCAACGTGATTCTTTATTACGAGCTGAACGGCCTGACCGTAAAGCTTGCCGGGAACTACCGCGGCGAATCGCTCGAAACCATAAGTTCCAGCCTGCCCGCCGACCTGTGGGTCTGGACGGACCGGAATTTTACCGTCGATCTGGCGGCGTCGTATGCCATCAACCGGAAAATCCGCATCTTTGCCGAAGTGCAAAACCTCACCAACGAACCGGTACGCATGTACCTGGGCGACCGTTCCCGCACAAAAGACCTCGAATGGTCGGCCGTCCGCGGACAGGCAGGCCTTCGCTGGAGTATATTCTGAATTAAATAATCTCATTATAAACACCTGTGAATATGTATTTATTGAAAAAAAGACAAAAGCTGCAAGCCCTCGCGTCCGTACTGATGGCATCGACGCTCCTGTTCGTCTCGTGCAGCGGCGGAACAGCTCCGTTCCGGCGGGCAGGCATGATGGAAGGCGCACCCAATTTCCGCGATCTCGGCGCGTATCCTTCGGAAAACGGCAGGCATACCGTCCGCCGGAAAATATTCCGCTCGCAAATGCTTGCGCAGTTAAGCGACAGCGACACGGCGATGATAAAAGAATGGGGCATCAGAATGGTTATTGATTTCCGGAGCGACGCCGAAGTGTCGGAAGCGCCTTCCCGCCTGCCCGGAGGCGTGAAAGTCATCCGCCTGCCCATCGACGCCGGTCGCAACGATACGCTTCAAATAATGCAGCAACTGATGAGCGGTTCGCTGGACAGCGCCCAATGCGTCGCTTTTATGCAGGAGATCAACCGCCGGTTTGTCACGGAGTTTATTCCGCAGTACAGAGCGTTTTTCAGCATCCTTCTTCAGTCCGAAAATTACCCGGCCGTTTTCCACTGTACTGCGGGAAAAGACCGCACCGGCTTCGCCGCCGCCATGCTGCTCAGTGCGCTGGACGTCGACTGGGATACAGTCATGACCGACTATCTGCTGACAAACCGGTATCTGAAACCGCCCGCACCCGCACCGCAACTGCCGGAGCAGGCCATACCCGGACTTCGGCAAATGTGGGGCGTCCAGCCTTCATACCTGAACGCGGCAAAGGAAGAAATCATGAAGCATTACGGCAGCATCGACAACTACCTCTCTCAGGCGCTGAATATCGGGAAAGCGGAAAAAGACCGGCTGAAACAGTATCTGCTGGAATAAAAACGTAGATTATACTGTGTGCGGCATTAATTTGTATACAGGTACGGGTGTAGAGACGCGATGCATCGCGTCTCTACGTTTTCATCCCGCAATTTTAGCCCGCACACAGTATATCATACCGAAAAGGCATCCTGAAATAACAGAAAGCTATCGCCCCGGACGCTGAGGCATTTTTTTTATTTTTTGACTCGGCGCCCGGGGCGATTATACATTTTTTTTATTTTTTGCCTTAGAGATTGGGGCGATTAAACATCTTTTTTGTTTTAACTGTTTTCGCCCGGGGCGATTACACATTTTTTTTATTTTTTGCCTTAGAGACTGGGGCGATTAAATATCTTTTTTGTTTTAACTGTTTTCGTCCGGGGCGATTATACATTTTTTTCATTTTTTGTCTCAGCGCCCGGGGCGACGGGGGGTGTTTTTCTTTTTTTGCCCTGTCGCTCCGGTTCGCCGGGTGTTTTTGTTAATTTTCTTCTGTCGACGGAGCCGTTTCGGGACGTATCAGGGGTTCGTCGGCTGTGTTGTCTTTGTTTTTCTGCCTGGTTTTGCGGGCTTTCATCTGTTGCCTGTAGTAGCTGCTCAGCCGGCTCAGTTCGCGAATCAGTTGCGTCCAGGTTTCCCGGTCTTCGCTTTCGGCGGCCAGGTAGTCGATGCCGTCGTACAGGACGTTAAGGGCCTTGACGCAGTTGGTGCGAATCAACTTGCTGTCTACGCGCTCATTTTCGCTCAACTCCCGGTTGCGCTGCTGCCACAGTTCGTCGAAGCGGATATTGGCCTGCTTCATGCTCTCGTAGGCGGGCATGAGGGCGAAGCGGTTCAGGAGGTCTTTCATACCGGGCGTGCGTTCGATGTCTTCCACCAGGTTATAGATACGCTGTGTCTCGGCGATGTTCCGGTCGGAGGCGATGTCGCGCCCGTGCTTGTTGAACAGGGCGGTCAGTTTCTCCGATGCATCCTCGTAGCCCGGTATCACGACGTGGCTGAACGTCTTTTCCGTACGGATCAGCGTACTGACATATCCGTCGCGCGACCGTTCGGACTCATCCAATAGCCGGGCGTCGTGCCACCGGCGTTCCTGCGCCTCAATCCTGTCCAGGTCAGGCAAAAAAGCCTTCACTCCATTCAGTCGCTTCTCCAGCTGCTGCGCATGGGGCGACCGTTCCACAATAGTAAGAATATGCGGCACGACCAGCGTAAACTCCATATTCCTCAATCCTTCCAATCTAAATCTTTCGATTTTACCTGTTTCCATAAGTTTTTTATATTAAATGATAACAACGCGTAAAAGTAAAATTAATTTTTGAGATTATTTCCTGTTTTGTTCAAAAAAATTATTTTTTTTTGAAATTTGGGGGTTAGCTACTGTTCACTCCTTAAAATATCTTCGATGGTATCAATAAAATATTGTGCTTTGGGATGCTGGATAC
Source organism: Tannerella sp. (assembly GCA_031265585.1). GTDB lineage: Bacteria > Bacteroidota > Bacteroidia > Bacteroidales > Tannerellaceae > Tannerella. The sequence continues at coordinate 5,173 of JAISCL010000271.1, forward strand.
TTTGTGCGATTTGAAGGGCTTCCTCCGCCCGGTGCGCGTAGAGACGCGATGCATCGCGTCTCTACCGGAAGGAGAATACAATTCAGCATCCCAAAACGGTCACTCCGCTTTCTTCATCGACCGTCCACGAAATCTTTTCGTCCCACGACAGTTCCCTGGCTTTCGGACGGCGGTCGAATATCACCAGATAAGCGGGAGCCGAAGCGTCTATCATGTCCCGGTATTCCTGAATCTGCACCAGGCCTTCCGCCCTGACGGCAACCGGCGTATTGTAGTAATAAATGAGTTTCACTTCGATGATATAGCATTTCCCGGCATACTCTACCGCCAGATCCATGCGTCCGCGACCGGCGGCAAATTCCCGGTCGACATGTCCGCTGCCGTTGGTCACCCGTTGAAGGAATGCCGTCAGCAAAAGATGCGGGAACGCTTCGGTATAGTC
>JAISCL010000237.1 GCA_031265585.1 Tannerella sp.
TACAGGGTAAAATCACATCAGGGCACTCAGTTCCGGATATGGGCTACACAACGTTTGCGCGAGTATATTGTCAAAGGTTTTGCGCTGAATGATGAGCGATTCAAAAGCGGAAGTTCGATGAACTATTTTGGCGAACTGCAAGAACGTATCCGGGAAATACGTCTCTCAGAGCGATTCTTTTACCAGAAAATAAAAGATATATATAAAACGAGTATTGATTACGACCCTAAAAATGAAGAGACAATTCGTTTTTTCAAAATTGTTCAGAATAAACTGCTTTGGGCAATCAGCGGTCAAACGGCGGCAGAGATTGTCTATCGTCGTGCGGATGCTTCTTTACCGTTTATGGGTATGCAGTCTGTCGACAAAAAAGACAGCCGCAAAATTGTGAAAACAGATGCAGGTATTGCGAAAAATTATCTGAACGAGGATGAAATAAAACTGTTGGGACTATTGGTTGAACAATACCTCGCCTTTGCAGAAACGATGGCACAACAGCAAATTCCCATGTACATGAAAGACTGGATCGAACGTTTGGATGTTATCCTGCAACTGAACGGAAGAGAACTGCTGGCACATGCTGGAAAAATAAGCCATCAAATGGCCCTGGACAAATCCGAAAAAGAATTTGCTCAATACAGGCAGATTTTGAAGGAAATTGAAAGTGAAGAAAGTTTGAAAGAATTGGAAAATGATATGAACGCATTGAAGAAACAGTCGTCCTAAAGGCAAGTCCGGGATTGTTGTTGCGTATGCAAACCGAAAAATTTATGATGTATAATACCCCTGTCTTATTTTTGATTTTCAACCGCCCCGATACAACGGCACAAGTATTTGAACGTATCCGGCAAATAAAGCCTGCCAGACTGTATGTGGCGGCTGACGCTGCACGGGAAGGGCGACCGGATGAAGAGCAACGTTGTGCCGAGGCTCGCGCGATTATTGACGGCATTGATTGGGACTGCGAACTGAAAACGCTGTTCCGGGAGAAGAACTTAGGCTGTAAAATCGCTGTTTCGGAAGCCATTACCTGGTTCTTTGAGCAGGAAGAATATGGCGTCATTCTGGAGGATGACTGTCTGCCGGATCTTTCGTTTTTTCCTTTTTGCGAAGAGCTTCTTATCCGGTATAAAGATGATGACCGAATCGGGCATATCGGTGGCAACTGCTTCTTTCCCGGACTTGTGACGAACGGGCTTGGTTATGACTTCTGTTCCATTGCCCATATATGGGGATGGGCTTCGTGGCGAAGGGCATGGAAAAATTACGACGTCCATTTTGCTTACTGGGAGGAAGCCCGAAAGAACAGGAACAGGCGGAAATCTCTATTCAAAAATCTGTATGACGAAATATATTTTTCATCTTTCATTCCCGATACCCTGAAAGGAAATAAAGGCATCAATACCTGGGATGTGCAATATTTGTTCATGCTCAGGGTACAAAATCAATTGTCCATATATCCGGCCGTGAATCTGGTCACGAATATCGGTTTATATTCGACAGGAGCGACCCATACGGTTTCGAGGAATGCGGTAAAATCGGATGTTTTATCTCAGGCGATTGCCTTTCCGTTAAAACATCCGCAATACGTTTTACCAAATTACCGGATAGATCATCTTACATTAAAAAAGAAGTTTTTCTCCTATAAACGATTGCTTCGTTATTTTCTAAAGTTTTTTTAAAGAAACCTCTCCGGATATATCGGAGCGTGTTGGTGAGGTATCATACGTTTTTAACCATCATCCGGTACGAACTTCGTAGAAGGAAAAACTGCTCATGAGTAAAAAAAGCCGACGCTGATGGAAAAAATTGCGGCAAACGGCCGGGATTTTGCCTTGCGTCATTATTCTCCGAAAAAAGTAATGGAACGATTACCGGAAATATATAATAAACATTACAAATGAAAGAATCTATTAAAACGACAATTAAAAGATGGGTAAATTTACCAACAAATCCTTTACGAAGGAAAATGGAAACAATGCTCCTTGCTCAGGGGAGTTTATTATCCAATCAACAAAATTTTATCAGTTCAGGCAATATCAATGACTATGAATTTAAGATTTTCTCGCAAAGAGGAGAAGATGGTATTATTCAATATCTAATTAAACATGCACCGATAAAAAATAAGGTATTCATTGAGTTTGGCGTAGAAAACTATATGGAGTCCAATACCCGTTTCCTGATGATGAACAATAACTGGTCGGGACTGGTTCTTGACGGTTCGAGGGAGAATATCGGCAGTTTGAAAAAAAGAGAGTGGTTTTGGAAATATGATCTGAAAACCAAATGTGCATTTATAGACAGGGACAATATCAATACCTTACTTCATGAAGATGGATTTGAAGACATTGGGATATTGAGTATAGATATAGACGGGAACGATTACTGGATTTTTCAAAAACTGGATCTTTCCAAGCTCAATCCTTCTATTGTGATTATTGAATACAATGGATTGTTCGGTAGTGAACGCGCGATATCAGTTCCCTATGATAAATATTTTAATCGAACAAAAGCACATTACAGTAATTTGTTTTTCGGAGCCTCCCTTGCCGCTTTAGTACATTTAGCTACACAAAAAGGATATGAACTGGTTGCTTGTTGCGATGCAGGTACAAATGCTTTTTTTGTGCAAAAAGACTTGCTTAATGATAAAATCAGGAAATTGAGTGTTTCAGAAGCTTATAAAGAAGATAAATGCAGGCAAAGCAGGGATAAACGATACCGGCTTTCATTCCTTTCGGGAAATGAAAGGCTGTCTGCAATCAAAGGACTTGATGTGGTAAATGTACTAACCGGTAAAATTGAACAACTGTAATTATAAAATCACGATATTATCAAACTGATGATTACCCGTTCCAAAGCCCCGTTACGATTGGGATTAGCCGGAGGAGGCAGCGATGTTTCTCCTTATAGTGATTTGTATGGCGGTTTGATCCTGAATGCCACCATCAATCTGTATGCCTATTGTACCATCGAAGAGACCTGTACCGGAAAAATAGAGATAGAGGCGGCCGATTTAGGCAGGAATTTGTCATACAATTCTGTCAATGAATTGCCTGTTGATGGAAATCTTGATTTGCATAAAGGCGTCTATAATCGCGTGATAAAGGATTTCAAACTGCCGCCGCTGTCGTTTAGAATGACAACCTATTCCGATGCTCCGGCCGGAAGCGGGTTAGGCTCATCATCCACAATGGTGGTCGCTATTTTGAAGGCGTTTGCGGAATGGCAAAACTTACCCATGGGCGATTATGAAATTGCCCGTCTGGCTTACGAAATTGAGCGTAAAGATTTGAATTTAAGCGGCGGTAAGCAAGACCAGTATGCTGCTGCTTTTGGCGGATTCAATTTTATGGAGTTTCTGAAAAATGATCATGTAATAGTCAACCCGTTGCGGGTCAAGCGATGGATTGTGGACGAACTGGAGTCGTCCATGGTACTTTATTATACCGGAGCTTCACGTTCTTCTGCCTCTATTATCGACGAACAAATAAAAAATACTTCATCCGGAAATCCTGTCGCAATCGAGGCAATGCATCAAATCAAACAAAGTGCAATTGATATGAAAACAGCTCTTTTGAAGGGTGATATCGCTTCATTTGCCGATATTATGGGTAGAAGCTGGACAAACAAGCAAAAAATGGCTTCTTCCATCACAAATTCCGTTATTCGAAAGGCTTTTGACGTTGCACTTTCGGCAGGCGCCATTGCAGGAAAGGTGAGTGGCGCAGGCGGTGGCGGATTTATCATGTTTGTGGTAAATCCATCAAAAAAACTGCATATAATTAACGCCTTGAATAAAATAGACGGTCGAGTAATAGGATTCAATTTTAGTGAAGGCGGGACACACGGTTGGAAAATATTTAATACGTAATAAAATGGATATCAGGAAAGTCATTATAGACCAGATACAAAAAACACTTGACACTCATAAAGCCATGCTTGCCGATGTCGAACTGATTGACAAAATAGGAAAAGCCGCCGGCATCATCATTTCGGCTTACCGGACAGGCAACAAAACGTTGCTTGCCGGAAACGGCGGCAGTGCAGCCGATGCCCAGCACATTGCGGGAGAGTTTGTTAGCCGGTTTTACTTTGACCGTCCGGGGATGGCAGCTATTGCGTTAACTACAGATACGTCTATTCTTACGGCTATTGGCAATGATTATGGTTTTGACAGGCTGTTTGCACGGCAGTTAGAGGCTCAGGGAGTGAAGGGCGATGTTTTCATCGGTATTTCCACCTCCGGAAATTCGGAAAATATTGTCAATGCGCTGGCTATATGCAAGGAAAAAGGTATTGTTTCTGTCGGATTGAGCGGCGGTAAACAGAGTAAAATGGATAAATTCTGCGATATCTGTATCAAAGTCCCCTCGTTTGAGACGCCGCGTATTCAGGAATCGCACATTCTTATAGGACACATTATCTGCGGCATTGTGGAAGACAATCTGTTCGGAAACATGAATCCGAAAAACAAATGAAAATGGACGTTATAATATTAGCCGGCGGATTGGGTACGAGACTGCGCTCCGTAGTCAGCGATTTGCCCAAGTGCATGGCTCCGGTGTGCAACAAACCGTTTTTATATTATATTTTGCTGTATCTTAGCAGGTATCAAGCAATACGGAAAATTATTTTGTCTGTCGGGTACAAACACGAAGTCATTGTGGACCGAATCGGTCAGTTGCGGGAATTTGAGTTCGAATATGTCTTTTCCGTCGAAGAAACGCCATTGGGAACGGGAGGCGCCATAAAAAAAGCATTAAATCATGTAACTTCCGATAATGTCCTGATTTTAAATGGAGATACTCTGTTTGACGTTGATTTAACCCTTTTTGAAAGGCAACATTCACAACATAATGCCCGGCTTTCGGTTGCATTGAAACCTATGAGGGATTTTGTCCGTTACGGGAATGTTGAAATAAACAGGCATTCGTTAATAACTGCATTCAAAGAAAAATCTTATTGTTCTGCGGGTCAAATAAATGGCGGGGTTTACCTGTTGTCCGACAGAGGATTGATGGGAGGATTTCCGGAAAAATTCTCATTCGAAACAGCAGTCCTGCAACAGCAAGTAAAACAGGGAAATATCTACGGCTTCATCTACAATGATTATTTTATTGATATGGGTATCCCGGAAGACTACGCCAAAGCACAGAATGAGTTTTTTGCAATGAATGTATCGGATATTGACATTGACGGATACGAAACACTTTTCCTTGACCGTGATGGCGTAATCAACCGGCTCAGACCGAATGACTACGTGAAAACATGGGACGAATTTGAATTTTTACCCGGTATTCCGAATGCTTTGGCGGAATGGAGCAGACATTTCAAACACGTCATTATCGTAACAAATCAACGTGGTGTTGGCAGAGGATTAATGACTGAAAATGATTTGACTGCTATTCATGCAAGAATGATTGGCGAAATAGAGAAACATGGTGGAAGAATTGACAAAATTTATTATTGTACAGGCATATCCGAAGATGACATCAATCGAAAACCCAATACAGGCATGGCATTGCAGGCTAAACGGGATTTCCCGGACATTGATTTTTCAAAGTCCCTGATGATTGGTGATAGCGAATCGGACAGGCTATTTGCTGAAAAAATGGGAATTAAAATGATACATAATGAATTGCAGTAGAAAAAAATTATCGGAATCAACTATAATCGTCTGCGGGATTGTTCGGAACTGCGGTCATAATCTGAAACGAAACATACGGACAATTATGAAATTATGCCGCATGGCAAAAGATTATCATGTTGTTGTTTTTGAGAATGACAGCACGGATCATACCAAGCAAATACTGCAGGAATGGACGGATACGGAGAAAAACGTATATGTCTCTCTTAATGATTTCGGGACAGTCACTATTCCCGATAAAAAAGGTTCGGTTAATCCAATGTTTTCGGCTTACAGAAATGAAAAAATGGCGGGTTATAGAAATTATTATCTGGATTATATTGAAAAGGAAAATTTACCCGGCGATTATATAATTGTAGTTGATTTGGATGTCCGTAAAATAAGGCCGGAAGGAATCGTAAACAGTTTTTTGTTAGACTATGAATGGGATGCTTTGACTGCAAATGGTATTTCCCGCGCTCCTTCGTCATTTTACAGAAGGCGCTATTTCGATACTTATGCCCTGGTAGAATGTGGCAAAGAATCTGTTCCACAGACCGAACAAAGTATCCGTGCCGTACAGTACAGATGGGCATTTATGCGCCCCGGAATGCCGTTGTTTCGGGTATCTTCAGCATTTGGCGGATTGGCAATTTATAAAAGGGAAGCAATAAAAAACTGCCGTTATGGTGTTTTAATGAATGAAGATGAAAAAGTAGAGAGCCGTGCTGAGCATTTTTATTTCCATCAGCAAATGAAAGCGCGGGGATACGATAAAATATTTATCAATCCGGCAATACAAGTCCGTTACCAGACTCATGTCATGGAAACGGTTAAAAGACTATTGAAAAGATTATGGTCATCTTGAACATTATTGTAAGGTGTCGACTGAGACATCGTATCCGGCGGGCATTCCGTAAAACTTGCTGTTTTTCAAAAAAGTTGTTGAATCATTTGAAAGCTTTCAATCTCGCTTTCTTTTACATCAATTTCGGTTTTGTCTAAGTCAGCATACTTTGGAGAACACCACCAAACAGAAATCCCGGTCGGTACATACCATATTGAAATAGGAATCAAATCGCGATTAAAACTGACACGACCGATTCTTTATAATTCGACTGACCGAGTATTGAAAATTTCATGAAGTATGAAGATTTTTAGAAAAAGTATATCTCAAAACCTGTTTAACAATGACCGCCTATTTTTTCAGTAACCTCTTTTTCGTTGACCAGGACTGGATCTACCATGGGTATATTTGTCTGGCAGAAGGGTTAACCGCCATCGGAATAACATGTTATGGCAATAGAAATATGTATAAGCCTAACATTGATGAAGAATATCTGATCCGGTATGACAAAGATTTTCCGATTCATGACGCCGACATGGTCTTTTT
>JAISCL010000279.1 GCA_031265585.1 Tannerella sp.
ATGTCTGTTTGTTTTCATAAAAACTCCTTTTTGAGGAGAAAAACGAAGCAGGCTTGAGTTGAACAAACCAGATGTATTCCTTTTGAATCAACCAAATTTATTGCTTGCGGATTTTAGGATTACCTAAAAAATTAGGGTTTGGGGTTAAATTACCTGGAAGACATTTTTGATACGTCACATACGCAGGGGAAAGAGTATATCATGTGTGAAATAGACAGTTACATAAACACAGTCGGCGAATTAAAGTTCCTTAAATCAGAAGAAATTCAATAATCAAAAATTTTGTTGATGCGGCAATACCGCGTCGGTAAAGATACAATGCGGCGCTTGAAAAATTCATACGCCAATATTTTATTAATTATAAATTCTTTCCTATATTTGCAGGCGTTCGAATTTAAGATGGCGCCGCTTCTAAACGGGAAGCAGCGCTGAAACGAAATAAGAAAAACTGTTTTAAATGACTTTACTGAATACGATTCTGAAACCAATGAAGCATAAAACCGATTCGAATACCGGCTCCGGTTATTCAGGCATTTTCATTTATGAAAGTGAACTGGATTATATTTCCCGGTGTATCCTGGATTATCCCGCTATTGAAACCGGAGGGAATCTGTTTGGCCATTATACGAAAAATGGAATTCCCGTAATAGAATACGTCATCGGCCCCGGCATGTCTGCTGTCCATCATGCCACCAGATTCCAGCAGGAAGAAAGCTATCTGAAAAATATATACGGGTACATATCCGGCGCTTTTGCTTTAAGTGAGACAGGAGCCTGGCATTCGCACCATCAGCTGGATTTACCCCATCCCAGTAGCGGTGATGTCGGTACGGTTATAAAGGGACTGGAAAAAACCGGACTCGATGAATTTATAATAGTCATAGGAAGTTTTACTCCTCCGCAAACGCCGATTAATGCATTTGTATTTGCAAACAATCCGATGCAGCCTTACCGGCCTGTTGAATGGCATATTTTAAAAGGAATGAGTCCTTTCAGAGAAAAAATTGAAGAAATATGCGGGGATATTCTATTGCATCCCAAGACCTTAAAAGGGGAATATGCGAAAAAAAACCGTCACCTTTTCGAAAAACAGCACTGGCTCTCGGATAAAAAGAATATTGAAGAACTGAAGACGGTTGTAAATTTCATCAGGCAAAAGACGGAACACGTTAAGGTTTTTCATCCGGAAGGACAGATCGTCATAGATATTCAATTGCCAGATAAAAATATGCATGTTATGATCCCGGACACATTTCTGCAGGATCTGTCTTATACAATAAAAATAAATAATACGGAAGGAGCATTGATTGATGAAGAAAACTGTACCGCAGATATGCTCAACGGTATTTCTACATCCATTATACAGCATATAAAAGATAAAATATAATTATGAACAGTTTAAGATTACAGGGCGAAATTTTTGCATTGAAACAGGATGGCTACGGAGACAAACAGTTTAAATTTTTAAATACCGGCACGTCTTCAGAGTGTTTAATGTTTGCGATGAAAACAAATTCCGGCACCGTTTACACATTACGCATTGAGATTCCCCCGGATTATCCAAACTCCATCCCGGCTGTTTATATAACAAATCCCAAACCTCTGCGGACTAAAAATGGAGCATCCATGCTTGAATCAAGTTTTCCCATGCATACCCTGGAAGGAAAAGACGGCCATGTCAGGATCTGTCATTTCGGATATAACAGCTGGAGTCCCCGCCAGACTTTGGCAAAAGTAGTAATGAAATGCAGGATGTGGCTGGAGATTTATGAATATCACCTTCAAACGGGCGCTTCTGTTGACAGCATTTTAAAACACGATCCCAACACGGGAAAAAGATGGTACTGAAAGAGAATATTAACCAAATAAAGAATTGAATATGGGAACGGATAATAGAGACATTGCGAAAATTATTAAAGATCAACACGACAACGTGCACGGTGCACCCGAACTGGTATTTGACGATGACAGTCAAAATATAATTGCCGTCCCGGCAGGAAAAGCCAAGGATACGGGAATGCCCGAAGTAACCCCCATGGGAACCGATGTGTTTTATTCGAGGGCCGTATGAAACCGATCGTTTATGTTTACCAGGAGCAGATTATACAGCTGGTAAAATCCGGTGAAAAGAAAAAAGGCGGAGTTGCTTACGAGTGGAAAGGCGAGGATGTATATCATGCTTATATGGAATATCCTGCCGTTTCACCTTCCGGTTTCGCGGTGGCCTGTTTCTTTGAAATTTTAGAAAATAAGGCTGATTTCGACAATGCACTGCACTGTCTGGAAGCGGAACTGAACGGAAACGAACCGTTCATTAAAAATGTCAAACTGGTTTGCTATTTCTTCTTTGACAATACGGTTTTGAAGAAAAAATGTTTCGTGCGGGACGAATCCGGAATCCGGGAAGCCGATATAAATTATGTTCCCAATAAGAGTAATCTCTATACACGGACAAAAGGGCTTCTTGAGGTAGATATTCTGGAAAAGAAACGGGTATTGATTATCGGACTGGGAAGCGGCGGGGCAAATATTGCGGTCGAATTGGCCAAGTCCGGCGTGGGACTGTTTACGCTTATTGATTTTGACCGGATAGAACTGCACAATATTTCAAGACATATCTGCGGAGTCAACGAACTGGGACGGCTTAAAACAAAGGCGGTGAGAGATGCTATTTTGTTAAAGAATCCTTACGCAAAAATTGATACATTTGAATTGAATGTGGATGAACACCCGGATGTGCTGGAAAATGAAATAAAAAAAGCGGATATTGTTGTTGCGGCGACAGATAATAATAGAAGCCGGCTTAATATTAACACATTTTCCATCAAACACCGGAAAGTCGTGTTATATGGCCGGGTGATCGCACGGGCGGAAGGTGGCGATGTTTTTATCTACCGTCCGGGAGGGCCCTGCTACTGCTGCTTCATGGGAACAAACCTGATGCAGCAGGAGGAAGAAATTTCGAGCCTGAAAAGAGGACGGGAAAGCGGCGTCATACCTGCCTATGCATCCGAAGCCGATGCGAACGCCATGGTACAGGTGGGACTCTCGTCCGATATTATTCCGGTCAATAACATGATCGTGAAACTTGTCTTACTGGAACTTTCAAGAGGATTGAACTCCGGCATATCATCCCTGGAGGACGAACTGACATTTTACTATTATATATGGGCAAACAGACGGGTGAAACATTTCAGCAACTGGGATTCATTCAATGCCGCGAGCAAAAAGAAACCGGTCATATTAAAATGGTATGGCGTAATTTTAAACAGGGATCCGGATTGTATGGAATGTAATTCACAGTAACGGATAATGGCAATAATAACAGTTCCGGGCGGACAAAAATATGATACGGTAAGAAGAGTTTTTATTGATGAACCGATCGAAGAATCTTCTTCAGGTAACAGGAATAACCCGCCTTTGACACCCGTGCCGGAGCCGGTTTTCCGCAGATCGGGAAGTAACAGCGCCTGGGGAAGGATGAATGATATTATTATCGGAATTGGCGACTGGTTTGATTACAATGCCTCGTCATTCCCGAACAACATTCCAGTTGTATTCTATATTTTTGCCTGGATTGCCCTGGGACTGGGAGTGATTGCCCAATGGATAAGCGCAGGTTTTTGGGCGGCGTTAATTACAGGTATCATAGGAGGAGTCATTGTTTATTATGCAGCCGAGATCGCGACGGTTATACTTATGTATGTTTCATGGGGATTTTTCCGTATTTTGAGGTACATTTTCTATAATGTTTATACGTTACTGCTTGCCATAGCAATAATAGCAGCTGTCACTTTTTCAAATCGGACAGACAGATCCCCAAACAGGACAGCGACCGTTTCAACTCCCGTGTCATATCAACCCAATTATTACTGCGATGTAAACACTACCCTGAACGTGCGCGAACAGCCACACCCAAATGCACGGTTAGCAGGTCAGTTGAAACGAAATGAGGAGGTTTATGTGTATTCTATTGACAATAATTTCGCAAAGATAGATTTTAAAGGACGTATTGCGTATGTAAGCGCCGGTTATTTGAAACCGAAAGCGGCAGCTAAACCCGGTCAGGCTGCAATAAACGGACTGATCGGAACAAAATTTGCAGGATACGACGGAGAGCGGGCAATACAGGACAAACTGGGTTTTTGGTGTGGAACCACACATGTGTGCAGCGATAAAAAATTCATCCTTGAAAGATGGGAAAATCAGAAAGAGCAAAAGTTATGGCTCGTCCTTGTCGAAAAAATCAGCAATAATGAATCTGTCATCCGGGATATACTCTCTTTTGAAAGAAAATCGGTAGGAGACATCGGTTCTTTCCAGGTTTATAATAACAACACAAAACAATGGTCGGATTATATGATGGTTCAGATTTCTACGGATAATAAACTCAATAAAATATACGATGCAGATTCACAAACCGGAAAAATCAGTGCGAAAAATCCGGAATCCTACTGGGGGAAAGTTCTCACGGAATGGGAGTCCTATTGATTTGAATACAGTCATCGTTTTCCCGGCAAAGAATCTTGGAACCGGCAGGTCAGGAAGGATGCTTTCAAACTTTCCATTCAGGAAGTCAAAAGTAAAAATAATTCCATATCTTTGCGTTCAACTGTTGATAATGTAACATTATGTCGCCGGAAGAAAAAGCAAAAGTAGATATAAACAGAAAATTAGTCGAACATGAACAATATAGAAAAATTACTCAAGGAATGGCAATTATTGCAGCCACTGAAACCTGAATTGCAGCGGGACATAAATCAGCAATTCATGGTGGACTTTAACTACAATTCCAACCATCTGGAAGGCAATACGCTCACTTACGGTCAAACCAAGCTGCTGTTGCTCTTCGGCGATACCATTGGAAATGCCAGTATTCAGGATTATGAAGAAATGAAAGCCCACAACGTTGGATTGGAACTCATGAAAATGGAGGCCATCGACAGGGACAGAATGTTATCCGAAAATTTTATCCGCGAATTAAATCATACCATTCTGGTCAGAGATTTCTACAAAACGGGCAGAAACGGCGATTTTCGCTATAAAATCAATGTCGGGATTTACAAAACCCGTCCCAACTCCGTCATTACTTCAACCGGCGAACTGTT
>JAISCL010000014.1 GCA_031265585.1 Tannerella sp.
AGGTTCATGCGTCTAAAAATCCAAAAAATAGCCAAAAATCTGCTCAAAATCCAAAAATTTTTGTGATTTGTCGCTTTTTCATTTCTCAAACTCCATCAACCGAAAATTTCCCCCTCAAATTCGCGGCCTGATTAAAAAAAGATATCGCTCTTTTAAGACATCCCCTTTAAAGACTACCGCTAATGATCCCGGTCTTCAAACTTACTGGAAAGAACTACTATTTTCATAAATTCTTCTTCCTTTCGTATTTTCAAGCCTGCCGGGACCAGGGTATGGGATATTCCCGTTGTATAATAGGTAGAAGAGGAGGAAGTGTAGCCGCGGTTTACCGGTAAGACAAGCACGCTGAGATCCTTCTCGGGGGAATTTTCGATATGCGCTTTCAGTAAATTGCTGATGTTTCCGAATGAATAGGTGCGCGTGCCGGGATTATATCCGTAATAAGTTGCCGAAGATGAAGTGAAGGTGGTAGAATAGACGCCACTTATGTCATACATGAAAGAAACAAAGGAGGTCGTATAGTTTTCGACACTTCCGTTTTCAAAAAAGTCCTTCACCGAGTCTTCCGGCAATATGAGCAGGTGCGAAGGCGGCATGTAGGCAAAATCCCATTCGTCGGCAGGCAGGTACTTTAAATCAAGCGTAAAACCGTTGATAAAACGGTCTTTCACGTCCATCTCGCTTGAGATTTTCGTTGCAGGAATCACCAGTTTCGTGCAGACGCCCGCCGGGGCTTTTATATAGGTATGCGTCGGATTGTCTTCCAGCAGCTGATCCAGGTTGTCATTCTTGAAGCGGTTTAGCTGGATCACATCTTTCGTGCCGTAAAACCACTGGGAGTGGTAAACGGCCGAATCCTGATCAAGGACATCTTTTTCCATAATATGATAGGATATCCGCAGCGAGATATTTTCTCCCTGCGTATAGATCAGGTTCCCGCTGCCGAATGTGTTCGTGACATACACACCCGGGAAGAAGTGGTTAAAAGAAGCCTGCGAAGCGAATGTGGAGGGGTTGTCGACCGATTCGTCATAAAATTTCTGTCCCAGTTCAAGCGGCAGCTTTATACGGATATTGGGCGTATAGGTATAATATCCGTACGAGTCGGTCAGGTTGCGCACAGAATCCGTAACGCTCATGTCGTAGGGCGTATAGGTAGCCCGGCCCAGGGGATTCTGCATATCACAATATTTCTCCGGATCGTCATTCGTATAAAAATTCCGGGTTAACGGAACTGTCACCGGATATGCCGATACCTCCATGGGAAGAAGCGTATCGCCGTATGCCGAAGTCCGGTTGCTGGAGTTGGGGTAAACGATAAACAGATCAATGGAGTCGATCTTTCCTTCGTGGGGTGTTTCCGCAAATTCAAATCCTTCTTCACAATAGAACTGGCATAAAAAATCGGATTTAACCGTTCCGAAAAGGGGATCATCCATTTCTCCCAGCATGCACTCCGTTGTTTTTGCAAAAATCGAGTCCAGCTTAACGGTTGAAACCGTCATTGTAAAGGTATCCGTATAAACGGTTATCAGGTCGCCGGGAGGCTGTATCGAAGTTCCCAGCGGGGTCAGCTTGTCATCACAGGAATCTATTACAAGGCCTGTCAAAAGGAGGCCGCAAGCGGCAATAAGTTTCTTAAAACCTGTCATATTCTTACTTTTATTTGGAATTGAGTATTTGATCATAGAACTCATTATAGGAGTCAATATAGGAATCTTCCGACTGATGCGGAAGGAAGGGCTTCCCTTCTTTTTCAATAAAGTCAACCACTTCACTGTTGATTTCGGGACTTCCCTGAATGGCGCCGTCGGAGTAGTGTATGGCAAGGCTGGAGAGGGTTGCAAAGTCGGTTGATGTTTTGATCAGTTGCAAATCCTTATCCGTCATGCCGTCCTGTTTCATTTTTTCCGTCAGGGACTGATCCAGGACGGTCTCAAAGGAGTCCGCATAAACGGAATACACGATTTTTGTTCCCGCAAAACTGGGGTCGTCGGCATACATTTTTTTCAGATAGATGGGCGCCAGCGCCGACAGCCAGCCGTGGCAATGCACCAGATCCGGTATCCAGCGCAGTTTTTTTACAGTTTCAAGCACGCCGCGCACATAAAAGATAGCGCGTTCGTCGTTGTCTTCAAATTCCAGGCCGTCATCATCCCGCACCGTATGCCTGCGGTGAAAAAAATCTTCGTTGTCTATGAAATATACCTGCATACGGGCAGACTGGATGGAAGCGACCTTTATAATAAGCGGATGATCCGTATCATCTATAATAAGATTCATACCTGAAAGACGTATCACTTCATGCAATTGATTTCTTCGCTCATTGATGGCCCCGTACCGAGGCATAAATGTCCGTATCTCACGTCCTCTTTCTTGTATGCCCTGAGGTAAATTCCTACATATTTTAGATATTTCAGTTTCCGGCAAATACGGGGTTATTTCCTGAGTAATAAATAAAATTCGCTTTGCGCCCATGCTTTACTATTTAAAAAAACCGGGACAAAGATAGTAAAAAAAAACGGGAAAAAATGCAAGGAAAATCACAATGATTATTCAACCAGTTTAAAATTAGCATATTTTTTCAGTCAAAAATGAGGCTATTCTCTTTTTATTTTGTTGTTTTGCAGTCTGATTTCAGGCCTCTTTTCCTGATTCATTAAATAACTATTAATAATAACAGTCAGATATGGAAATTATACAGACAATCGAAGCATTGAAACCGCTTCTTTCCAAAGAACGCAAACAGGGCAAAACGGTCGGGTTTGTTCCTACCATGGGTGCCCTGCACAACGGACACCTGAGCCTCGTCGAACGGTGCAGGAAAGAAAATGATCTGTGTGCGGCCAGTATTTTTGTGAATCCGACACAGTTTAACGACAAAAATGACCTCAAAACCTATCCGCGTACGCTGGAAAAGGATTGTGAAATGCTGAAACCGCTCGGTTGCGACTGCATTTTTGCTCCCTCCGAAAAAGAAATGTATCCGGAATCGGATACGCGCATTTTCAACTTCGGAGCGGTAGCCGAAGTGATGGAAGGCAGGAAACGTCCCGGACATTTTAACGGCGTGGCGCAGATTGTAAGCAAGCTGTTCGATGCCGTCGCGCCGGACAATGTCTATTTCGGCGAAAAGGACTTCCAGCAGATAGCCGTCATACGCGAGATGGTCAGGCAGCTCAACCTGCCGGTTAACATTATAGCCTGCCCCATCGTGCGCGAGGAAGACGGGCTTGCCATGAGCAGCCGCAATACGCGCCTGACACCCGGACAGCGAGAAATTGCACCCGCAATTGCCCGTACTTTAAAAGAAAGTTGTACCTTTGCGGCTGTGAAAAGCGTAAAAGAGGTCAAAGACCTGGTTATAAACACCCTGAACCGGATACCTCCGCTACGTGTTGACTATTTCGAGATTATTGACGGTAACACCCTGCAGCCGATTGAGGACTGGAACGAAACAGGGAATCCGGTAGGCTGTATAGCCGTATACTGCGATGACGTCAGACTGATTGATAACATAAAATATGAACGCCTGAAATGACGATTGAAGTTTTGAAATCAAAAATCCACCGGGTAACGGTGACGGAAGCGAATCTTAATTATATCGGCAGTATTACGCTTGATGAAGATCTCATGGATGCCGCCAACCTGATTGAATTTGAAAAGGTACACGTACTGGATAATAATAACGGCGAACGCTTCACCACATACATTATAAAAGGCGAACGCGGATCCGGCGTCGTCTGCCTCAACGGAGCGGCAGCGCGAAGAGTGCAGCCGGGTGACATTATCATTATCGTATCGTATGCACAGCTGGATTTTGAGGAAGCAAAGAAATTCAAACCTGCCATTGTTTTCCCCAATACGGCAAACAACAGATTAGTATAAGGCAGCCATTACTTTTTAGAAAGGCTGTCGGATGATGACAGCCTTTATTTTGCAGTATCATTTATGCAGCAACAAATAAAATCATACACCGGTAAACATATCCGGAATATAAGCTCCCCGATTATTATCGGCCTGCTTGCCCAGAATATTATTAATGTAACCGACACGGCTTTCCTGGGCCGCGTCGGGGAAGTGGAACTGGGCGCTTCCGCCATGGGGGGAATATTCTATATCTGCCTGTTCACCGTTTTCTTCGGCTTCAGTACGGGCGCACAGATCATTATCGGACGCCGGAACGGGGAGAAGAATTACGCGGCAACAGGCCCTGTCATGGTGCAGGGCCTGTTCTTCCTGATGCTCCTGGCGACGGTACTGTTCGGACTGTCTTACTTTTATGCCGGTAACATCATGCGGGTCATCATCTCGTCAGACGTGATCCGGGAAGCGACCGTGACCTTCCTGAAATGGCGCATCATCGGCTTCTTCTTCGATGCCTTTAATGTGATGTTCCGTGCATTCTATGTCGGAATTACAAAAACGAAAATACTTACCCTCAATGCCGTCGTGATGGCCCTTACAAACGTAGGGCTTGATTATGTACTCATATTCGGAAAGTTCGGATTCCCCGAAATGGGACTTGAAGGCGCTGCGATCGCATCCGTAATGGCCGAATTTGCATCTGCGCTGTTCTTCGTGATCTATACCTTTTTTACTGTAAACCGTAAAAAGTACGGGTTTACCGGTTTAATGTCCATCGATCTGAAACTCCTCCGGCAGGTGCTTGAAATTTCCATCTATACGATGTTCCAGTATTTCATTTCCATGGGTACCTACTTCCTGTTTTTTGTGGCGGTAGAACGGCAGGGACAGTATACGCTTGCGATTGCCAATATTGTACGAAGCATTTACATCGTGATGTTTATCCCGCTGAATGCACTTTCCGCAACATCCAACACACTTGTCAGCAATATCATCGGCGAAGGAAAAGTCGGCGAAGTGATGCCGCTCATACGCCGTATTTCACGCATCTCCTTCCTGATCATGTCTGTTTGCGTGATACTGCTCTGTGTCTTCCCGAAAGCCGTATTGTCCGTATATACGGATAACATCTCGCTCATCAGCGAATCCGTACCGTCCATTTATGTCATATCCGTCGCACTGATCATAGGCTCCATCGCAAGCGTATTTTTTAACAGCGTCTCCGGTACGGGGAACACCCGGTCGGCCCTGATCCTCGAAATCGGGGTGCTGATACTGTATACCGTATATGTTTACCTGACCGGCATGTATTTCAAACTTCCGGTTCATATCTGTATTGGAGCTGAAATTGTTTACTTTACAGGCCTCTTTATCGGAAGCGCCGTCTACCTGCGTTTTGCCAACTGGCAAAAGAAAAGAATTTAGCCGGTTTTATTTTGCCGATCCATCCGATTTGCATTATATTTGCAGCCAGTATTCACAAAAAAACAGATAACGATAATGAACGATACTTATTTACAGATCCTGTCACATTTCGACTTGGAAGAAAAAGCCGTTGAAGTAACCCCGTTCGGAAACGGACACATCAACGACACGCTAAAAGTTACGACCTCATCCGGAAAAGGAAAATATATCCTCCAGCGGATCAATCATCATATTTTCAAAAATGTGGATATGTTGCAGCATAATATTCACACGGTGACTTCACACATACGGAAAAAACTGGAAGAACGCAACGAAACGGATATAGACCGCAAAGTGCTGACATTCCTCCCGGCAAAAGACGGCAAACAGTATTATCACGACGGTGAAAATTACTGGCGCGTATGCCTGATGATTCCCGACAGCAAGAGCCTGGAAGAAGTGAATCCGGAACTCTCCTTCGAAGCGGGAAAAGCCTTTGGCGATTTCCAGTCCATGCTTGCGGATCTTCCGGAAGGCACCCTGGGTGAAACCATACCGGACTTTCATAATATGATCTTCCGCCTGCAGCAATTCCGGGATGCTCTGGATGCAAATGCGGCAGGACGCCGGGATAAGGTGAAAGACCTTGTCGAAGAGATTGAAAAACGCGCCGAAGCAATGTGCATACAGGAAGATTTATACCGGGAAGGCAAACTCCGGAAACGTATCAACCACTGCGACACGAAGGTGAATAACATCCTGTTTGACAGCAACAGCGGCAAGGTGCTGTGCGTAATCGACCTGGATACCGTGATGCCGGGCTATGTACTCTCCGACATCGGCGATTTCATCCGTACAGGCGCCAATACAGGAGCCGAAGACGACCCGGACCTGAACCGGGTAAATGTGAATATGGAAATCTTCAAGGCTTATACGCGCGGCTACATGGAAACGGCCCGCTCATTCCTGACACCCCTGGAAATAAGCCTGCTTCCCTACGGCGGGAGACTGCTTACCTATATGCAGACCGTACGCTTCCTTACCGACTACATCAACGGGGACACATATTATAAAATACACCACCCCGAACACAATCTGCAACGCACCAAAGCGCAGTTTAAACTGCTGCAAAGCCTCGAAGAACATGCGGAAGAAATGGACGGTTTCATGAAAACCTGGCTGTGACCGGGAGACGTTACAGCTCCTTTTCAATCTTATAACGGTTACGGTTCGGAGCGTTTCGCGTGATTAATTCACCGATAAAACCGGCAAGGAATAACTGTGTCCCGATAATCATGGCCGTGAGCGAAATATAAAACCAGGGCAGACTGGTTACCAGCGGACGCAAATCACCGTCAATGATAGACATCAGTTTTGCAACAAGCACAGCCACAAGGGCGATAAAGCCGATAAAAAACATGACACTGCCCAGAAAGCCAAAAATATGCATCGGTTTCTTTCCGAACTTCGAGGTAAACCAGAGGGTGATTAAATCCAGGTAACCGTTAAAGAAACGGCTCAACCCGAATTTTGTTTTCCCGTACTTGCGCGCCCGGTGCTGAACTACCTTTTCGCCTATTTTGTGAAATCCGGCAATATTCGCCAGGTAAGGAATGTATCGGTGCATATCATTATACACCTCAATATTCTTTACGACCTCCTTTCTGTATGATTTCAGCCCGCAGTTGAAATCATGCAGCCTGACACCTGAAAATTTCCGGGCGGTAGCATTAAACAATTTAGAGGGCAGGTTCTTTGTCAGCAGATTATCATAACGCTTTTTCTTCCATCCGGAAACAAGATCATACCCGTCTTCCCTTATCATGCGGTAAAGTTCCGGGATCTCATCCGGACTGTCCTGCAAATCGGCATCCATCGTTATGACGACATCGCCCTGTGCACGTTGAAAACCGCAATGAAGCGCCGGCGATTTACCGTAATTACGGCGGAACTTAATCCCTTTCACTTCGGGAGCCTTCGTACTCAACGATTCGATCAGATTCCATGAGGCATCCGTACTTCCGTCGCTGACAAAAATAATCTCATACGAAAATTTATTTTCATCCATCACGCGTTTTATCCAGTTATACAGTTCGGGAAGCGATTCCGCTTCGTTATACAGCGGCACAATAACTGATATATCCATCCACTTTGTCATTTAGTCCGGCAAAGATACGCTTTTTATTTTATTCCCGGCGTCTAACTTCCATACTTTTAATACAGCGCCTCATTCTTCCTCCGGCAGGGAAAAATGTTTTTGGGCAGTCAGGGGAAAATTCGGCAATGAGATACTGAAATTTTACGGGAAAGGGAAAAAAGGACGTTTCAGAGAGAGATTCAGGGCTGGCAAAATGTCAAGTTATATTCGGACAGGTCTTAATTCGGGAAATATGATTGCTTTTGTCGTGAATTGTAAAGCTATGGCAGGACGAAAACAAAACTGTCAAGTCCATGCCGGACGAAGTAAGAAAATCTGTAAAGAAATTTTAGGACAAGTCAGTTGACGGCATTGCCTTCGCACCCCGGCAAAGACACTCTTTGCGCTACGGTGAAGAATAAGAATAGCTTGTCAGGGCTTCCATATCAATAGAAAACCGTTTTATGTATACCCTGATGGGCAAAATTGCTTAGTGTTTTAAAATTATGCTTATCCAAAACTCAGGTTGGTAGCAATTTTGCGGGATGATACGTATATGGGGTAAGCTGCCGGATTATGCTTTGTCGGCGGGGAAGCGGACGTTTAGCTGGCGGCGGATTTCGTCTAACAGTTCTATTGTTGTCAGGGAGTTGTGGAGGGTGTTTACGGTTGATTCTTTCCGTCCCGAGAGGATGAGGTCGATAAATTCGGATACTTCGTGGTAATATTCGTTTTTGCCGGTCTGGGGGCGGATTTGTGCTGCGGCGCCTTTGCGGGGGATGAGGGATGCGTTGCCGATGATGTTGATGCGGTCCAGGAGGATTGTGCCCTGTTCGCCCTGGATTTCGGTCGGCAGGGATGAATCTGCTATTTTGCCGTACAGGACGGTGGCGATGAGGCCGTTGTCGTAGGTGAAGTTGACGGCGGCCTGTCCGTCTACGCCGCTTGAGAGTTTCAGGCCGGTGGCGTGGATGGTTCGGGGGCGGCCGAAGAGTACGACCATGGGGTAGATGGTGTATATGCCGATGTCCATCGTTGCGCCGTTGCCGAGTTCGGGGTTGAAGGCGTTGAGGACGGTGCCTTCTTTCAGTTTGTCGTAGCGCGACGAGTACTGGCAGTAACAGGAGAAATAGCGGCGTACGGTTCCGACCTCGGGCAGGGCTTCGCGTACGGCGCGGAAGGCGGGCGTCAGGGTCGGTTTCATCGCTTCCATGAGTACGACGCTGTGTTTGCGGGCGGTTTCGATCATTTGCCGGACTTCCCCGGCGTTCGAGGCGAAGGCTTTTTCGCACAGGACGTGCTTGCCGTGCTGCATGCAGAGGATGCTTTGCCGTGCGTGGAAGGCGTTGGGCGAGGCGATGTATATTGCGTCGACGAGCGGGCTGGCCGCCATCGCTTCGAGGGATGTGAACGTGTGCGGTATGCCGTGTTTGGCGGCAAAGGCGCGCGCCGTGTCTTCCGAGCGGGAGCAGACGGCTACCAATTCGAACCGGTCGTCTTCGCGTCCGCCTGCAATGACCCAGTCTGTAATGAAATTCGTCCCTATGACTCCAAAACGTATTTTCTTTTCCATAAGCCTGTTTATTCGTTCAGTTCAAGCCATCGCACGGTCTTTTCGTCGATGACGCCGATCAGTTCGCCGATGCGTGCCGACAGCCTGTTCAGTTCGTCCATCGACAGGGTGCCGCTGCCGAGGGCTTCTTCGATTGATTTTTTCTCTTTTTCGAGCGCCGGGATTTCCGCCTCCAGCGCTTCCAGTTCTTTCTGTTCTTTATAGGAGAGTTTCCTTTTGCCGGGAGGCTGGCGGGAAGCGCCGGAATCCCTGCCGCTGCCTTTGCCGGCCGGCGGAGGCGATGACTTGGGGCTTTCTTCCTTTTCGCGCTGCGTTTTCCACAGGCGGTATTGCGTGTAATTGCCAGGGAAGTCCTGAATATCCGCGTTGCCGTGGAAGACCAGTATGTGGTCTACTATTTTGTCCATAAAATAGCGGTCGTGCGAGACGGCAATGACGCATCCTTTGAAGTTTGCCAGATAATCTTCCAGTACGTTTAAGGTAACGATGTCGAGGTCGTTGGTGGGTTCGTCGAGGATAAGAAAGTTCGGATTGCCCATCAATACCGTACACAGGTAGAGGCGCCGTTTTTCGCCTCCACTCAGTTTGTGCACAAAACTGTGCTGTTTTTCCGGGGTGAAGAGGAAGTAGTTCAGGAACTGCGATACGCTTAATGCCTTGCCGTTGCCCAGTGTAATATATTCTGCGATGTTCTGTACGACATCAATGACTTTCATTTTTTCGTCGAACTGCAGCCCGTCCTGGCTGTAATAGCCGAACCGGACGGTTTCTCCCACCGTGAAACAGCCGCTGTCGGGCTGCATTTCTCCCATCAGCATTTTAATGAAGGTGGATTTCCCGGTTCCGTTATCCCCTGCGATGCCCAGTTTTTCGTACCGTGAGAATATGTAATTGAAGCTGTTCAGGATTTGAATCTCCCCGAAACTTTTCGTGACGCCGGTCGCTTCAAATATTTTGGAGCCGATGTAGGAGGCTTTCACATTCAAATTGACCGTACCTTCTTCCTGTCGCTGTCCGGCTTTCTTTTCAAGTTCGTAGAATGCATCGATCCGGTATTTTGCCTTCGTGCCGCGCGCCTGGGGCTGTCGACGCATCCAGTCCAGCTCTTTGCGCAGCAGGTTCGCGGCGTGATCGGCCGCAGCCTGCGCCGCTTCCAGACGTTCGGCGCGTTTTTCGAGGTAATAGCTGTAGTTGCCTTTGTAGGAATATATCTGCCGGTTGTCTATTTCAATGATTTCGTTACATACTTCATCCAGGAAGTAACGGTCGTGTGTGACCATGAGCAGGCTGATCGTCGAGCGTTTCAGATAGCCTTCCAGCCATTCGATCATGTCCAAATCCAGGTGATTGGTGGGTTCGTCGAGTAATATCAACTCCGGCTCGAGTATCAGGACATTTGCCAGGGCGACCCGTTTCAGCTGTCCGCCGGAAAGCGTTTCCACCTTCCGGTCGAAATCTTTTATCTTCAGCTGTGAAAGGATCTGTTTGGCTTTACGCTCATAATCCCATGCCTTTGCGTGTTCCATGCGTGGCAGGAGGGCTTCCAGCGCCGCCGTGTCGTTTGACAGCAGGGCTGTTTCATAAGCGGCGATCAGGCGGACGGTTTCACTTTGGGAATGAAAGCAGGCCTGTAAAACCGTTAAGCCTCCGGGATAGACGGGCGACTGTTCCAGATAGCCGACGCGCAAGTCGTTGCGGAAGACGATCGCTCCTTCTTCGACGCTTTCTTTGCCGGCTATCATGTTCAGCAGGGTCGTCTTGCCGGCCCCGTTACGCGCAATGATCCCGATTTTCTGCCCCCGGGCTACGCCGAATGAGATGTTCTCATAAAGGACAAGGTCGCCGAAGCGTTTCGTCAGGTTATCTATCTGTAAAAAGCTTACCATACCGGAGATTATCCCTGATCTTTCAGTATTACGTCGTGCGCCCCGCCTTCCACGATGCTGGTGGATGAGACCAGCGTGATTTTTGCGTTTTTCTGTAAATCGTCGATTGTCGTTGCCCCGCAGCTGCACATGGTCGCTTTTATTTTGCCCAGCGTGACGTCCAGGTTGTCTTTCATTTTTCCGGCATAGGGGACATAGCTGTCTACGCCTTCTTCAAATTTCAGCGATTCGTTGCCGCCCATGTCGTACCGCTGCCAGTTCTGGGCGCGGTTGGATCCTTCTCCCCAGTATTCCTTTACATAGTTGTTTCCTACGCGCAGGACTTTGGTCGGCGATTCGTCGAAACGGGCAAAATAGCGTCCCATCATCAGGAAGTCGGCTCCCATTGCCAGGGCCAGCGCCATGTGGTAGTCGTGAACGAGTCCGCCGTCACTGCCGATGGGTATGTAAATGCCCTTTTCCTTCATATATTGGTCGCGCGTATTGGCCACGTCGATCAGTGCGGTCGCCTGGCCGCGTCCGATGCCTTTCTGTTCGCGTGTGATGCAGATTGATCCGCCGCCGATCCCGACTTTTATAAAATCGGCCCCGGCATCGACCAGGTACCGGAAGCCTTCCCCGTCGACAACGTTCCCGGCGCCTACCGGCACCTTGTCTCCGTAACAGGCTTTTATCCAGTGCAGCGTTTCCTGCTGCCATTCCGAATATCCGTCCGAGGAATCGATACATAACACATCCACCCCGGCTTCGATCAGGGCCGGGACGCGGTCTTTGTAGTCACGCGTATTGATGCCCGCGCCGACGATCAGTTTTTTGTTCTCATCCGACAGTTCGCAGGGGTTTTCGCGGTGGCTGTCATAATCCTTGCGGAAGACAAAATAAATCAGGTTTTGATCCTCGTCAATGATCGGGAGGGTGTTTAATTTATTTTCCCATAAGATCTGGTTCGCTTCGCTCAGGCTGATGCCCGATTTCCCGAAGATCAGCCGGTCAAACGGTTTCATAAAGTCCCTGACCGGCATCTTCGGGTCATCCTTTTCGATCCGGTAATCGCGGCTTGCGACGATTCCCAGCAGTTTGCCGTTGGGCGTGCCGTCGTCCGTTATACCGATTGTGGAGTGGCCTGTTTTTTTAACGAGGCTGATCACGTCGGCCAGCGTATTCTCCGGTGTCAGGTTGGAGTCGCTGACCACAAATCCGGCTTTGAATTTTTTAACCCTGCGTACCATTGCGGTCTGGCTTGCTATCGCCTGTGAGCCGAAAATAAAGGAAAGGCCCCCGTTGCGCGCAAGTTCTATTGCCAGCTCCGGCCCGGAAACAGCCTGCATGATGGCCGAAACAAACGGTATATGAAGGCTTATCGGCGGAATCCCGTCTTTACTGAATTTTACAAGGGGCGTTTTTAACGATACGTTCGCCGGGATACATTGCTTTGTGGTGAGGCCGGGGATCAGCAAATATTCCCCGAAAGTTCTGGATACATCATTCAAATAATTAGCCATAGCTTATTGTATTTTTCGGAAATAATTGCGTGCAAAGATAATACTTTTTTTTCCGTATCATGCAACGGATTTATTTTTTTTGCATCTATGTATATGTGACATAAAATTTAAGGAGATTTTTTATTATGAAGAGAAATGTATTGATTGTATGTATGGGGGTGTTTTCGGCGCTTTTCTTTTTCTCATGCCGGGATGAGGTTGATAACGTTTACGTATCTTATGGAGTGATACGGAACGTAACGTCAAAAGACAGTTATGAAATACTTACCGACAAAGGGAACACATTGGTTGTAACCAGGTCGTATACGTCAGCCGCCATAGAGGATGGCAAGCGTATCCTTGCGAACTATGAGATTTTATCCGACAGGGATAAAAATAAAAGCATATATGAAGTGAAAGTGAACGGGTTTTATTACCTGCTGTCCAAACCGCCGGTGAGCGAATCGTTTATCCTTGCAGACGAGGAGATGCGTCGCGACAGTATCGGCAACGATCCGTTCAACCGTGTTGAGGCATCGTTTGGGGGTGATTACATAAATATTAAATTTAATCTGTATTATTCCGGAAATTCGGACAGGAAACACATGATTAATCTTATTTATGACGATACCCGTTCAACGGCAGATACCCTTTACCTGACTTTGCGTCATAATGCTTACGGCGAGGCGTTGGGCAAAACGTCCTCCCCCCTGTACCGTGCATGGGGAATGTGCTCTTTTAAAATAGCAGACCTGCTGCCGGAGGACGCTGCATCGATGCCCGTCAAGCTCACCTGGACGCAGTACGACGGGAACGGTTATGATGCAAAGGAATATTATGATACGGGAACTTTTAATAGAGGAAGTAAAGAAGAAAAACAACTGGCCCGAACCGGATTTGATGATACGATAGAAGTAGAATGAGGTTCATAATTAGTAAACATATTGCCATTGTATTCGGGCGGGTTTTTCCGGGGATGATTTTCAGCTTCCCCGGTTTTTTTTTACCTTTACGTCCCTGTTTTAATTTTTCAGCATGAATACGAATTTTGCTACTCACTATTTTGAACGGTACAGGGCGCTTCCTCCCTTTTTTTGCGACAGGCCGCCGGACCGGGAGCCGGGGATTATCGTTATCATACCCTGTATGGATGACGGTTTTATTTTCCGGACGCTGGACTCGCTGGAAAGCGCCAGTCCCGTTTCCCTGCAAATCGAGGTGATTGTTCATGTCAATTCCGGGGAAAGAACCCCTCCGGAAGTGATCGAAAGGAACCGGACGATCTTTGACGGGGTAAGGCAAAAGGCCGTCGCCGGTTTTTATAAGCGCTTCCGGCTGTTGCCGATCCTTACGGAAGGTACGGCGAAGAAAAAGGCCGGTGTCGGATTCGCCCGGAAAACGGCGATGGATGAGGCCGTCAGGAGGTTTGCCGCCGCAAATAACCCGGAAGGGCTGATTGTGTCTCTGGATGCCGATACGCTGGTTGCCGGCGCTTATTTTCGGGAGATGGAAGAGGCGATGAAAAAAAGCCGCGCCGCGTGCTTCACCTTCCAGTTCCGGCATTGCTATGACGCGCGGCGCTATTCGCCGGAGGTCATACAGGCCTGCAAACTGTATGAAATATACCTCCGTTACTACCGCCTTGCCTTGAAAACTTTCGATTCCCCCTTTGCGATTCATACGATCGGCTCCTGCTTTGCCGTACGTGCGGATACGTATGTCAAACTGGGCGGGATGACATGCCGGCAGGGCGGGGAAGACTTTTACTTCCTGCAGAAAGCGGTAAAAATGCATCCGGTTTATGAAGTGAAAACGCCGGTCGTGTTTCCGTCCCCCCGCGTGTCGAACCGGGTGCCGTTCGGGACAGGGCCTTCCGTCCGGAATATTATTGAAAAGGGATACTATAAAGTCTATAATTTCGAACTGTTCAGGCTGTTAAAAACCTTCTACGAACTATTTCCGGCAATGAGGCAGAACGACCTGAAAAAGCAGATCCCCCCGGAAATCCTGACGTATTTGGGAGACCGTTCCTTTGATGAAACACTCGCCGAATGCCGGACATATTCATCCTCCTCAAAAACTTTTGTAAAGCGCATGTATGACAGTTTTGACGCCTTTTTCATCGTCAAATTCCTGAATACATTTAATAACAGCGCCGTCTACCCACCGATTGATGTCCTGGAAGCCGGGCGCACTCTGCTGGACTGCTATGGAGTAGACGGAGAACATAATAATGTTTATGAAGAAATAATGTTACTGGATGTAAGCAAAGAATAATGAAGTGCAGTACATTTCCGGCGGAAATCTTTAGAATCGGGGTGGATTCCGGTCTGCAGCAATGCTGCTGGACAGAATTTGGGTGGATTCCGAGTTGCAGCATTGCTGCAGGACAGAATTCGGATGGATTCCGAGTTGCAGCAATGCTGCAGGACAGAATCGGGGTGGATTCCGAGTTGCAGCATTGCTGCAGGACAGAATCCGGATCAATTCCGAGTTGCAGCAATGCTGTAAGACAGAATTCGGATGGATTCCGAATTGCAGCATTGCTGCAGGACACAATTCAGCCGGATTCCGAACATTTCCAATGGAAACGGACAAATATTATACTGCATAATGAGATCTCCGTTGTCCCTGTACAGCAGCGTTTCAAAAAAAGAATGAACCCTTTTTTCTCTATTTTATTACAACAAATAAATATTTTACTACCTTTGTGCCGCTCTAATGAACATACATAAACTTATTAAATTTTTAAAAGATGAAGAAGCACAATTTTTATGCAGGCCCCTCGATCCTGAGTCAGTACACAGTTCAAAACACCGCTGACGCGATCCTTGATTTCGCAGGGACAGGGCTGTCGTTAATGGAGGTTTCACACAGAAGTAAAGAATTTGTTGCCGTTTGCGACGAATCGCGGTCGCTTGTTAAAGAATTACTGGATGTGCCCTCTACACACGAGGTGATTTTCCTCGGCGGTGGAGCGAGCATGCAGTTCTGCATGGTTCCCTACAACCTGTTGAAGAAAAAAGCCTCTTATATGGATACCGGGACATGGGCGTCCAAGGCGATCAAGGAAGCGAAACTGTTCGGTGAAGTAGACGTAGTCGCTTCATCAAAGGAAAAAAACTACAGTTTCATACCGAAAAACTATACCGTTCCCGACGATTCGGACTATTTCCATATCACAACCAACAACACCATTTACGGAACCCAGATCCACCACATCCCGGAAGTAAACGTTCCGCTCGTGGCAGACATGTCGTCCGATATTTTTTCACGTCCGGTAGACGTTTCCCTGTATGATGCGATCTATGCCGGCGCGCAAAAAAACCTGGCTCCCGCAGGCGTAACCATTGTAATTGTCCGCAAAGATGCATTAAACAAAGTGGACCGTCCGATTCCGACCATGCTCAATTACATGACACATGTGGAAAAGGAATCCATGTTTAACACCCCTCCGGTAGTGCCTGTTTTTGCGGCGCTGCAAACGTTGAAATGGTATAAGGAACAGGGAGGCATCCTTGCCATGCAACGGAAAAACGAAGAAAAGGCAGCCGTGCTGTACGATGAAATAGACCGGAACAGGCTGTTCAAGGGGACGGCTGAAAAGGAAGACCGTTCATTGATGAACGTATGCTTTGTGATGAACGACGAATACAAAGAACTGGAAAGCGGGTTCGCTTCATTTGCCGCGGCAGCCGGCATGATCGGGATAAAGGGACACCGTTCGGTAGGCGGTTTCCGAGCCTCCATCTACAATGCGATGCCGGTAGAAAGCGTGAGCGCACTGGTTCAAACCATGCAGGAATTTGAAAAACAACACTGAAATGAACATACTGGTTGCAACAGAAAAACCCTTTGCCGCGATAGCGGTGAAGGGTATCCGTGAAACGGTTGAAAACGCTGGGATGGAATTGACGCTCCTGGAAAAATATACGGAAAAAACACAGTTACTGACGGCCGTGAAAGATGCCGACGCGCTCATCATCCGCAGCGACAGCATCGACAGCGAAGTATTCGATGCGGCCGGACAGCTGAAAATTGTAGTGCGTGCAGGCGCCGGATACGACAACGTGGATCTTGCGGCGGCAACGGCGCACCGTGTCTGTGTCATGAACACACCCGGACAAAATGCGAATGCCGTAGCCGAACTTGCCTTGGGAATGATGGTATACGGCGTGCGCAACCTGTTTAACGGCGCTTCCGGCACCGAACTGGCAGGCAAAAAACTCGGAATCCATGCCTACGGCAATGTAGGACGCAACGTGGCCCGTATCGCCAAAGGTTTCGGAATGGAGATTTATGCCTATGATGCCTTCTGCCCGGTCGACATCATTGAAAAGGACGGCGTAAAGGCCCTGGATTCGGCAGATGAACTCTACGAAACGTGCCCGTTCGTATCCCTCCACATACCCGCTACGGCAGAAACGAAAAACTCCATCAACTACCGGCTGCTCTCCAAAATGCCGAAAGGAGCCATGCTGGTCAACACGGCCCGTAAGGAAGTCATCAACGAAGCAGAACTTGTAAAACTGATGGAAGAACGCACAGACTTCAAATACATGACGGATATCATGCCGGGAAACCACGCCGAACTGGCCGGGAAATTTGCAGGACGCTATTTCAGCACCCCTAAAAAGATGGGAGCGCAAACGGCAGAAGCAAATATCAATGCCGGTATTGCAGCCGCCCGGCAAATCGTGAAATTCCTGAAAGAAGGAGACCGCACCTTTCAAGTCAATAAATAACCGCGAACGATGAAAATAAAACCGTTTAAAGGCATACGTCCACCCAAAGACCTGGTTGAACAGATACAGTCACGCCCGTACGACGTATTAAACTCCGAAGAAGCGCGCGCAGAAGCCGGGAATAATGAAAAATCCCTTTACCGCATCATAAAACCGGAAATCGACTTCCCGGAAGGAACGGATGAACACGATCCGGCCGTGTACGAAAAAGCGGCAGCAAACTTCCGGAAATTCCGCGAAAAGGGATGGCTCCTGCAGGATGACCAAGAGCTGTATTATGTATACGCCCAGACGATGAACGGAAAAACGCAGTACGGACTCGTCGTATGCGCCCATGTGGACGATTATATGACGGGAAAAATCAAAAAGCACGAGCTTACCCGCAAAGACAAGGAAGAAGACCGGATGAAACACGTACGTGTAAACAATGCCAACATCGAACCCGTATTTTTCGCCTACCCCGATAACCTGGAAATCGATGGAATAGTCGCCCGGTATACGGCAACCGCACCGGAATACGATTTCACGGCTGCCTCGGACGGGTTTCGCCATACCTTCTGGATCATCCGTGACGGCGGCGACATCCGGCGCATCACCGCACTGTTCGAAGCAATGCCGGCGATGTATATTGCCGACGGGCACCACCGTTCCGCCGCCGCCGCTTTAGTCGGAGCGGAAAAAGCCGGACAGAATGTAAACCATCGCGGAGACGAGGAATACAACTACTTCATGGCGGTATGCTTTCCGGCAAACCAGCTGACGGTCATCGACTACAACCGCGTAGTAAAGGATCTCAACGGGCTTTCCGACGAAACGTTCCTGCAAAAGCTGGCGGAAGATTTTGAGGTCGAAAAAAAAGGCGAAACAGTCTTCAAACCGTCAAAGCTGCACGAATTTTCCATCTACCTGAGCGGAAACTGGTATGCGCTCACAGCCAAACCGGCTGCCTGTAACGACAGCGACCCGGTCGGCGTACTGGATGTGACGCTTTCCTCCCGCCTGATACTGGACCGCATCCTGGGAATAAAAGATTTGCGGACAGACAAACGCATCGACTTTGTAGGTGGAATACGCGGACTGGGAGAACTGAAAAAGCGGGTTGACAGCGGTGAAATGAAAGTTGCACTGGCGCTATATCCCGTCTCCATGAAACAGCTGATAGACATAGCCGATACCGGCCACATCATGCCCCCCAAAACAACCTGGTTCGAACCCAAACTCCGCTCAGGACTGGTAATCCATTCCCTGACCTGAATCAGGTAGAGACGCGATGCATCGCGTCTCTACGATGCATCGCGTCCCTGCAATCATCCTGCGGATTATTTTGCAATCTTTCCTGCTTCGGTAAAGTAGCGGACGAATGCATCCCATCCGGTTGCTCTCTTTTGGGCGTTTTCTTCCCGTGTGCGCCGGGCTTCTTCCCTGCCGGATTCGAGATTTTCAAGGGCGGGGTAGCCGTCCGGGAGGTAGTATTTAAATTCATCCGGACGGTAAAAACCGTCCTGTTTTTTTGTGTCAATCAGGAATACGAGGTCGTTTACCGTTTGCGGGTTATCGGATGCGACTACGGTAGCGCTCAGGAGGAGGTTGCCTTCCCTGAAGATGTCGAGCCGTATGGGTGCAAACTCGTACAGGTTGGCAAGGATACCACGGTCGAGAACGATTTCCCGCGTTTCGGGGTTGAAGGACACGATGTCTTTCCAGATAAAAACGATGCTTGTCCACGTTCCTTCTCCTTCGTGCGTAATGGTGGCCGAAAGTTCGTATTCATCGGGAGGGACAAGTACGTCGGGCAGCGTTTCGCTGTCTGCGGGGACGTCGCTGTCGCGGTCGGTCAGGAGGTTGTTTTCGTCCAGATAGCGGATGAAGCGTTCCCAGGCCGGTTTTCTTTTTTCAGATGCTTCCGCCCTCGCATAATACCGTTCGTCGAGATAGCTGAGATGGGCGATGCTTGGGTAGCCGTCCTTCAGATACATTCTTTTGCCGTCGTAATAAAATACCAGGTCGTTGACTGCGGCGCCCGAAAAGCCGCTTACTGCGGTTGCGGTGAAGAGGAGGTCTTCGTCCAGGTAAAATGCAAATTTCCGGTTGTACGCCAGCGAACCGCAAATGTCGTTATAGGCGAGATTCACGAATGTTATTTCGCCGGTTTCCACGTTGAACGACTTGATAATACCCTACCGCAAGACGTGAAATTTTTATTTTTCGCGTTCACCGTTTCCTGTGATTGAGGGTTTTTCTGCCGGTTTGACGTTGCCGCGTTCAAGACGGATGCTTATTTTCAGAAGCAGCATCCGGTTGTAGGAATCCAGGCGGAGGGTTGTTTTTTCGCCGTAGAGCGGTGTGTCCATTTCTTTCGTGCGACTGTTCCGGACGCCGAACGTGACGGGCGGGATGTACGACAGCATGACGGAAATGCGCTCGCGCCACAGTTCCTTCTGCACCGAAATGCGCCAGTAATCCCTGCCGGACATTTGGTAGCCCTGCCACAGGATGTTTTTCTTCATGTCCCGGTAATAGCCCAGCTGCACGCCGAACGCCGCGTCCGGGCGGTACCGGCTTGCTTCCGAAAAGAACAGCCAGCCGTTCAGCGAACTGCGAACGCCCCGGTGCAGCGCCTCGCTGTGATAGAGCGTGACGGCGCTTTTCAGCCGGAAATAGCCGAACGTCCGGTCGTGGGCGGCCTGCACGCTGTATTCGCGTGTATGGATGTTGTCGAAGGTGCGGTACAGTCTGTATTCCTTTATGTTATAAACCTCGCTGATGTCGTGGCGGAGCGGCGGGCACAATAACATATACGTTTCCTGTTTTTTCGACATGGAAAGGCTTGTTTTCAAGCAGGCGGAGCAGCGCCTCTTCCCGGCTTTCAAACGATTCCGGGACGGATACGGAGTATGCCGACAAAGCCCGCTCGTCGAAAGAAATTTCCACGCCGAGCGTATCCAGCACCCTGCTTAACGGTTTGTTCTCAACGTCCAGCCGGAACGCCTGCGAAAAGACGGCGGGCACGGCCGACAGCAGGAGTAGGACAACGATGCCGGCTTTCTTCACCTGCCCGCGATGTTGAATGTAATCCCGAACGGTTTGCCGATAATTTCAAGCACGTCTTCCGGCCGTTCCGTTTTGGAAAAGTTCCCGGTGTAGAGGTAATCCCGGCTGCCGGAACCGGGTAGAACACGGATGTTGTACTGGCGTTCGATCTCGGCGACGACTTCCGAAAGGGGCGTTTCGGTGAACCCGAATTTTCCCTGCATCCATCCCGTTGCCTGCGCGGGAACGGCCTCCCTGTTCACTTCCGGTTCCCCTCCGCACCATGTCGCCTGCATGCCGGCTGCAAGCGCGATGGCTTCCCCTCCGGCGCAAGCTTCCACCTGTCCGGACAGACAGGTTACGCAGTACTTTCCGGGGCGGGCATATACGTTGAAAGCCGTGCCCGGCACCGTCACCCGCCTGCGGCCGGACCGTACGGTGAAACGGCTGCCCGGCTTCACCTCGAAGCAGGCTTCGCCTTCCAGCGTGCCTCTCCTCGAAAAGAACCATTCAAGCGGCCTGTACGACAGTCGGCTTTCGGCGTTCAGCGTTACCGTCGAACGGTCGGGAAGCCGTACTTCGGCGTGTTCGCCCCTTGCGGCTTCCTCCGTTACCGTGTAGAAATGGACGGTAAGGAAGATCAGAACGGGGAGGATCGCTGCGTAACCCCACTTTCTGTTTCCCTGTTTATCTTTCTCCTGTTTCATGAGGGGTTTGAAAACCTCCTCCCATATTTCTTCCCTGCTTTTTGACCATTCGGCTTTATTTTCCATATCCGGTCTGCTGTTTAAAATTTCGTTCTCAGTAGCCGCAATGCGGCGCTCACATGTTTTTCGACTGTTTTGACGCTGACGTGCAGGCGTCCGGCAATCTCCCTGTATTTCACTCCGTTCCGGCGGCTCATCAGATAAACCTTCCGCTGTGTTTCCGACATCTGTTCCAGCGCTTCCGTGCAGGCGGCGACAGATTCCCTGCATATCATTTCCTCTTCCGGCGACGGGTTGCCGTCATCCTTCTCCCCGGGCAGGCCCTGCCTGTAATTCATCCGGTACCGTTCCTTCCTGTAATGATTGATGCAACTGTCGGCTGCCATCTTGTACAGCAGCGGCTTTATACGGTCGCCTTTCAGGAACTCCCGCTTTTCCCGGACCGTCAGGAATACGTCCTGCGCAAGATCCGAAGCGGCCTCCCTGTCGCCGCAACGGTAAAAGATAAAATCCCGGACGGCATCAAAATTCAGCTCAAACACTTCCTTAAATTCTTCCCTGCTCAACATCTGCTGCATCACTTTCTACCCATATACCGGACAAGTCGCGATTTACCCTACCTCAAACCGGCATTTTGCAGCAATCCCACCGCTTCGAACATTTTCCGGTAGTCTTCCGCCTTGTCCGCTAATGACCGGGGATATGCACGGGAAGAAGACGGCATCCGATAGCACGTTAGCTTCCGGTTCATGAACTCAGCCTCTACGGATCCGCAGGGAGGCGGTATTTTTGTGATGCCGACTATGTTCAGGAGTGTTTCGGTCGCTTTCTGTCCTGTTGTGACGACGGTTTCACAGGCAGGAATCCGTGACAGGATCGCTGCCAGGTCTACGGGTTTGACTGTTTCCAGGAACTGATCCGAAGCATTTCCCCTGTGCCGTATGATTTCTGTAGCCGTATCGTAGAAAGCGATGCCCTTTTCGGTGAGGAACGCCCGTATCCGCGCCTCCTCGAATGATTTTTCATGTTTGGAAACAAAATGATCCCTGTCATTGAAAAATACCAGTCCGAAGATTCTCCACATGTCATTTTGGAAATTGGGATAATAAAAATTCATCGTCCACCGTTCGGGAGGCGGAGGAAAACTGCCCAGCATGAGTATCCCGGCATGCTCTGGCAGGAATGGCTGTAGCGGATGGCGCTCAACTGTCTTTTCTGTCATTTGCGGTTTGGTTTTTTTAGTTTTCAAAAGTAGGAAAATCTATTTTATCCTGCAATTTTTAGGCTTGTTTCCGTAAAAAAACTAATTTTGCACAATAATTTTATCAGTGAAGCAGAATGAAAGCATTTTTTAAGTTTCTAAAAGAATTACAGGCGAATAATAACCGCGAGTGGTTTAAGGCAAATAAACCGCGTTATGATGCGTTATACAGGGACTTTGTCGAAATCGTCCGGCAGCTGATCGCCGGGATTGCAACCTTTGATCCGGAAGTGGCGGGGCTTGACGCCAAAAGCTGTATCTACAGGATCTACCGGGATATACGGTTTTCGCCCGACAAAACTCCCTATAAGACACATTTTGGGGCTTATATGACCGGCTATGGCGGACGGACAAGTCCTTACGGCGGTTATTACCTGCACATAGAACCCGGAAATTCGCTTGTTTCGGGCGGCGTCTGGTGTCCGGAGCCGGCTGTGCTGAAGCGGCTCAGGCACGATATATATGATAATGTGGAAGAATTTACCGCGATCATTGAAGACAAAAAGTTCCGGAAAGTCTACGGTGAACTGGAAGGTGAAGTCCTGAAACGCGTGCCTGACGGTTTTCCGAAAGACAGTCCCTGCGGGGATCTGTTAAGGCATAAAAACTTTGTTGTTTCCGCGATGAAGCCGGAGCAGTTTTTCTGTTCAAAGGACTGGATAGATGAAGCGGTAGAGGATTTCAGGCTTTTATATCCTTTCAACAGATTTCTGAACTATACGGTCGGCGAATTTCTCGGTAAAGTGTAAAAGATGGCTTCACTGTTCGGCAGACTTCACCGTATGCTATGCTGCCGTGGCGGATACGGGATCCATTCGCCATTTGCATTTGATTTGACGACAACCGTCATTGAAGAAAAAAGAGCCTATTACTGCTACGAAACATTGGACCGGATCCGCCTGCAACTGCAACGGGAAAACCGGAAAATAAAATGCGGAAATCAGGATTTAACCATGAAAAAAGCCATGCGCACCCACTGCTTCCCGGTAAAGGGTTACAGGCTTTTATTCCGGCTGACCAACCGTTTTCATCCGGAAAAAGCGCTGATTATAGGCAGCGGACTGGGATTGACCCCGCTGTATGTTTCGGCCTGTTCAAAAAAAACGGAGTGTACGGTTTTTGAACCGGAGCCGCCGGTAGCCGTTATAGCCCGTAATGTAGTGAAAAAATACGCCTGTTCTTCCATTCGGATTTATGACCGTACCGTCGATGTGTTCGATATGCCGGAACCGGCGGGAAATGTCGATTTCATCGTATGGGGAAAAGGCGTGGATTTTTCATTTCCATCCTTTGAAAAGATGCTCCGGCACGTAACCGTCAAAAGTGTAATGATTATCTGCGGCATTAACCGTTCTGCCGCAGCCAGGCAGGTCTGGAACAGGATATGCACTCACCCTGCAGTTTCCGTAACATTCGACCTGTATTCTACCGGCCTAATTTTTTTCGATCCGAAACTTCACCGGAAAACGTATAAGGGTATTCCGGTATAACGGGATTCCGGCTTTCAGCTGATATTGAATAGAGTTTATGTAGATTAGTTTTCGTAATGCCATGGATTGATTTTAATTCTAAAGTTATGCATAGCGGCAATTGAGCGGAAAAACCTGCAATGAATTTGACGTCGGCATACCGGAATATTAATAAATGATTATCTTTGCACAGGAGTTTTACAATTGTATAACAGTCAAAAAATTATAAGTCATGCAACAGTTAGGAATAGATACCCAGTCGTTCGAGAAGTTACGCAGCAGGAACTGCCTGTATGTGGACAAAACCGAAGATATCTACCGAATGATTACGGGCGGAAGGATTTACTTTCTTTCACGCCCCCGCCGGTTCGGGAAATCGTTACTGGTAAGTACCCTTGAAGCCTTATTTAAAGGAAAAAAAGACCTGTTCAAAGGTCTCTACATTTACGACAAATGGGACTGGAAGGAATATCCGGTTATCAAAATCGACTGGGCAGGGATCAACCATTCGACGCCGGAAGAAATGGAAAAAAGTTTGATGTATCATCTGAAAAAAAATGCTCAAAGCTATGGGATTACCTTAATTGCCGATTCTGCGATTGACTGTTTTAGTAATTTGATAGAAGCATTACATGAAAAAACCGGAAAAGACGCAGTCATACTGATCGACGAATACGACAAGCCAATTACCGCTCATCTCTCCGATTCCCATTTGACCGCTATTCGGACAAAGGTGCATGATTTTTATCAGATAATGAAAAGTTCTGACGAATATTTGCAGTTTGTTTTCCTGACCGGTGTGTCGAAATTTTCAGGACTGTCGATTTTTTCGGCATTGAACAACCCCCGGGATATTACTTTGCATGAACAATATGCAACGATATGCGGATATACGCAGGAAGAACTTGAAAGTAATTTTTCGGAATATATCGACCGCGCCGCCGAATATCTGGAAATAACAAGAGAGCATCTGCTGGAGCAAATCCGTTACTGGTACAACGGTTATACCTGGGACGGGAAAACGGCTATCTATAATCCGTTTTCGACAATGAATTTTTTTAAAGACCGGGAATTTGCCGCTTACTGGTTTCGTACCGGCACACCGACTTTTCTGATAGATATTATTCAGCGTCGCAATCGGGCGGAGCTTGTGCTGGAACCGGTTGTCGTCGGCGAAAAGATATTTGACGGATATGAACCTGCAAATATCGGCGAAGTGCCTTTACTGTTCCAGACCGGTTATCTGACCATCAAACAGAAAAAACTGGCCGAAGGACGCCCCGAATATACGCTTGGCGTTCCCAATTCGGAAGTCAGCGAATCCTTATTGACATATCTGCTACAGGCTTACGGCAAATATCCCGACGACCGTTATATTGATGACCTGCGACAAAGAATGCAACAGCATATAACCGGCTGTGACGAAGCCGGTTTTGCACGCAGTCTCGAAACAATGATTGCCACTGTTCCCGCTAAACTCCACATCGGGCACGAACACTATTATCATTCACTAATGCTGATATGGATGCGACTGCTCGGCTTCAGGATACGTGCCGAGGAACCTAATAACCTGGGTAATTCCGACGCCGTCTGG
>JAISCL010000315.1 GCA_031265585.1 Tannerella sp.
AAATTTGTACTTTTGCCCATGATTGTTTTTATTGTGTAGTGACTACAAAGATAATCATGGGAGCGAATTTCTACAAAAAAGAAGTTCGCTCTATTTTTTTACCGGACAGTAGTGATTAACAATAAAAATTAGATGCGTTTGCCCTGAATCTTATTCCCGTATACTTTCGGGAATAAAAAAATATGCATATATTTGGACAAATTTTTAAACATCATGCAAAATCTAAAACCCAATTAAGATGAAACGAAATGTTCTATTTATCTGTTCCCTGCTTTGCTTTTTAGGGACTGTCACGAAGGTTCAGGCGCAACCTTCCCAAAAGCTGGTTAATGTCGTTGTATCTCCTGACCGTGCCGACTGGAAGTATCAAATAAAGGATCAGGTATCCTTTCACGTACAGGTATACAAAGATAATGTCCTGATGAAAAATGTATCTGTGGATTATGAAACAGGCCCGGAAGTTTTTCCGACGGAAAAGAAACAGAATGTCGTTCTGAAAAACGGGGAAATCACCCTGAAATCCTCCATGAAGGAACCGGGGTTCCTGCGGTGTAAAGTAACCGCCAGGGTCGACGGTCAGAATTATGAAGAAATGGCTACGGTCGGATACGATATAGAAAATATACAGCCGGCCACTGCCGATCCGAAAGACTTTGACGAATTTTGGTCAAACACGATTACCGAAGCTCGGAAAACACCGTTGGACGCTAAAATGCTGCTGTTGCCCGAAAAATGCACCTCCACACAAAATGTATACGAGGTAAGTTTTCAGAATGAACGCCTGGGATCCCGCATATACGGCATCCTTGTCACACCGAAAACGCCGGGAAAATATCCGGCCGTCCTGAGAGTTCCGGGTGCAGGCATACGTCCCTATGGCGGATCAGGCTTAGGAAATGATATCATCGTACTGGAAATCGGAATACACGGCCTTCCCGTCACACTGCCGCAGGAAGTTTACAATAACCTGGGTGCAGGCGCATTGAACGGGTACCCGCAATTCAACATGAACAACCGTGACACGCACTACTACAAACGGGTTTTTTCCGGTTGCGTACGCGCCGTAGACTTTATCTATTCGCTGCCGGAATTTGACGGAAACACAATCGGCGTCACCGGCGGAAGCCA
Organism: Tannerella sp.; assembly: GCA_031265585.1. GTDB lineage: Bacteria > Bacteroidota > Bacteroidia > Bacteroidales > Tannerellaceae > Tannerella. Next base: position 1,129 of record JAISCL010000315.1, read on the forward strand.
GGGGGGTGCGCTGTCAATCATCACGTCCGGACTGGATCCACGTATCAAGTTTCTTGCCGCTTATTATCCGGCCATGTGCGACTATGCCGGATACCTGAACGGCCGCGCCGGAGGATGGCCCCATTATTACAGAAATGCAAAACCACAACCCGGCGAAGTCGAAACGCTGGCTTACTTCGACGTGGTAAACTTCGCGCGGCGCGTAAAAATTCCCGGATGGTACAGCTGGGGATTTAATGACGTAACATGCCCGCCAACCTCGATGTATGCAGCCTACAATGTAATTCCGGGCAGCAAGGAACTGTCTTTATACCTGAATACAGGCCACTGGACCTATCCCGAACAAAGAATTGCCGGCGACAACTGGCTCCGCAGCCAGTGCGGAAAATAAGAAGTCCGTTCGGGAAAAGCAAACAGGTGTTTTCCGAATATTGTTCAACGTGAACGTCAACTAAGAGAACATCTATTTATTGATAGAGGCAGACGGCGCACAAAATCTGACATTAAGTCATTTATGGCATAAAAATGTCGACATTTTGCGATCATCAAAAGATTGATGCCTTAATTTGTATTACATTTTGCATCATTAATCAATTAATGACCCCAGAATGGATACGCTTTCTGACAAAATGGCAGTTGATAATACCGGAAGGTCTAAAAGAGAGTATGTATAAACAGTAGAGTATCCAGGTAAACAGTAATTTTTTAACCTGAAACAACCTGACGATAGAAGATTCTGCTGGGACGGTCTGTTGCATAATCTTGAATTCGTTAAGGCAGACCTCGAACAGATTAAGGCAGCCCGGCAGACTGCAATATCAGTCGGCTACTCTGTTCTTAAAGATTTTACCGGATCCTGACTGGCTGCATACCAGCTTTGTCCCGATATGGAGATGACTGCTAACAGCAGGACAGATAATCCTGATAAAACAAATATCCACCAGTCAAGCGAAGTCTTGTATGCGAAATTTTGTAACCAGGAGTTTATTACACCATAAGAAACAGGAACGGCCAGGATAAATGCGATCCCTATCCAGCGTACAAAACGGCGGTTTAGCATCCGGATAATGTCGCCGGGAGTGGCTCCGTTTATTTTCCGGATGCCTATTTCTTTTGTTTTCCGCCTGATAACAAACGCCATTATGATGATCAGTCCCAGATTGGCGATGATCAGGCATAAAAGCGAGAAAATGCGCGTCAGCATTTCGGCATTTAACTCGTTATAATACACTTGGCCGTACAGTTCCTGCAAAAAAACAGCATCGACCGGATAATCGGGGTTGATCCTGTTCCATACCGCATGAAACGTCTGAACAGCCTGCTGTCTGTTATCCGGGGCCAGGTGAACCATGAAACACTGCTGAAACAGTTTCCGCTGCAATATCACTAAAGGAGTTGCCTCTTCAAACGTTGTCGTATAGTTGAAACATTCCGTCACACCGGCAACTGTTCCTTTATTTATGTAGTCAATGCTGTTTCCCTGTCCACTCAGATAGAGCTGTTTTCCTACGGTTTCTTCCGGAGAATTAAATCCCAGCAGTTGTACGGCTTTACGGTTTATGACATATTCTTCCGTCAAAGAGTTATCCTCACGCGGATTTAAAAACAGGGCCTGTTCTTCATCCAGGGTATGCTTTGTTTCCCGAAAAACCGTCCCGGCGATGGGTTTGATATCGAAGAACGGCAGAAAATCATTCCCTACCACAAGTAACGGGATCCAGCGACCTTCATGCTCCCCTTCCTGTTCCGTCTGCACAAAAATACCGTCACGGATGGCCGATCCGGGAAGTTGCATCGCCGAAGTGACCATTTTTATTTCAGGATGTTTCAACAGTTCCGCTTTTAACAGGTCATACCGTTTCACGACAGTCTCAGGCTGTTCTCTCAGGACAAGGATTGAATCCCGGCTACCTCCCACCTGTGAAGTCTTTATCAGATGGAGCTGTTTTGTAATTCCAAAACTTACGGTTACGATAAACATGACAATGCCATACTGTGCAATAAGCAGGTATTTCACCTTATCCGGCATAAAGCCGGAAGGTTTCACCTCCTGTTGAAAACCTTTAAACAGCGTTGCCGGCAAACCTGCGAATACCGGAAGAAGGGAAACTCCCACCACCAGCATAAGAAAGAGGATAGCAGACAAAATCAGTTCGGTTACCGTTAAAACAGACAGCAGACGGATCTCCGGAAAAATGAGAAAAAGGAGCAGGATACCCGACAGGACGGAAACAAAGCCCAGGACAAGCCCCAGTAAACCTTCATCTTTCACGACAACCAGCGAAGACGCCCCGTTCAATCGCAGCAACTGATAATATTTACGGTTAAACGAAAAGATCAGTCCCGCATTCAGCCAGAGATTAAAGAATACAATGATGAATAAAAGCAGATCGGCTCCCGCTATCATATAAATGTAATTGATATTCCCGTTATGCTCCAGTTCACGAAGCACGCGGCCATGCAAATGAATATCCGTCAAAGGCATGAGACAGGGAGAGGCTTTCCGGGGGGAATCTCCGGACTGTTCTTCGATCCGGGAAGCAATTGCCCTTCCCACTTCTTCCCTGTCAGCTCCGGGATGTAACAGCAGATAAACATAAGAATAGACTCCTCTTTCGTCACTATCGGGGAAATGAATGATTAAATCCGTATGAAAATGTGAATTTTCCGGGAAATCCTCAAAAATGCCGTTTATAAAAAACGTGCCGGCAGGGAAGTGCTGTCCCGACAGTTTAATTTCCCTGCCTGCCGGAGATTCGTTTCCGAAAAGCCGGCGTGCATAGCTTTCACTGATCGCAACATTCCCCGGAGCGCGAAGAACCGTCCCGCTTTCACCCTGCAACAGTTTAAAATCAAATACCTCAAAAAAGTTGGAGGTGGCAAAGTAGAAATCATTAATAATCTCCGGTTTCCCGTCCGTTTCAATCAGACCGGTATTGATATGCCGCATCAGGAGAATATCTTCTATGGCGGGAATATCCGTTGTCAAAGGGCTGTTCCGGCTCAACCCGTAAATGCGTCCGTCAACAGGTTCATCTCCCTGCTGTATGGAAAATCGGACGATCCGGTCTGCTTTCGAATGAAAACGGTCGTAACCAAATTCTTTCTTAATATGCGCAAAGGACAGTAACAAACAGGCAAAAATCACGGACAGGCCAAGAATATTCACAATCCTCAAATACTTACTCTTTTTTAAACGCCTTATAAACATAATCTGAAACTATATAATATACAACGTTATTTCAATCAAAATACATGCCATAAAATAACTGTCTGGTTTTATCATTATTAAAAAAGATCATCCTCCCTTTTCTGTCTATTTTTTTGACACTACTGTCCAATATTTAGACAAAACCGGCTGCATTATAAAAAGGCCGGACTTCCCCCCGAACACCTTCCCGTAAGGCAGAAACAAAAAAGACTGTTAAAAAAACGCAAATAAGACGGGAGACATCATCTCATTTGGATTTAATATTTATCTTTGCGGCGAATTGAGCGCGAATTTTATAGTAAAGTTCTTCTTTTTAATATTTTATTTTAAGCAGTCTCTCCTCTATATTTTCCCTACTCAATCTAAAATCAGTATTTATTTTAATAAAAAAAATTTTTAAATGAACATTTACATTTCAGGTTTAAGCTACAACATCAATGATGCGGACTTAAACGAGTTGTTTGCAGAGTACGGAGAAGTTTCTTCCGCCAGGGTTATTAATGACCGGGAAACAGGGAAATCCAGGGGGTTTGGCTTTGTAGAAATGACGAATGACCAGGACGGCCAAAAAGCTATTGAAGAACTGAATGGCGCAGAATATGACAGCAAAGTCATATCGGTAAGCATTGCACGCCCAAAAACGGAACGTCCGTCATCCGGCGGAGGAAACCGGAATCGCGGCAACAGCGGCGGACCCAGAAGAAACAGCGGATCCGGCAGGTATTAAAAGTAAAAAACAGAAGGTTACGGCCTTCTGTTTTTGCATCTGGCTATCCGGCGGGGAAAATGACCGGATAAGGAAAAAAGTGTTATATTTGCGGCGATAAAAATTTCAGGAACATGACACGGAATACGGAAAACAGACAAAACAATATGTTGAACGAAACAATACGGACGATAATGAAACGCTATTCCTGTCGGGCGTTTACAGAGAAAATGCCGTCTGACGGGGACTTGCAGATAATCGCGAAGGCTGCCCTGGCTGCTCCCAGCGGAGTCAACCGGCAACCCTGGCGCGTAATTGTTGTAAAAAACAAATCCCTAATCAACGAAATGGATGACGAAGGCATGAAAATCCTTGCCGCGATGCCGGACAGGTCCCTCTACGAGCGAATCAGGGCGCGAGGCGGAAGACTGTTCTATGGCGCGCCCTGCATGACCGTAATTCCGGTAACACAGTCTGTTCCCGCCGGTGCTGAGATGTTTGACTGTTCCATTGTCGCAGAAAACATCGCTCTGGCGGCAACATCCATGGGTATCGACAGTTTGATTTGCGGGCTTGCTGCGTTGCCGTTCGCCGGAGAAAAAGGCGCAGAGTTCGGCAGGCGGCTCGGATTCCCCGAAGGATATAACATCGGGCTTGGCGTTCTGTTAGGTTATGCCGCAGAACCGGGAGGCAAACCTCACGAGCTTGATTTGAGCAAATTCAGCTTTGTCGAATGACGATGGCAAAACAGCCGGTTATTATCGGCGAGTATTACAGGAGCTGATATAAAGAAAGAACGATGGAAAATAAAAAAATTACCCGAATTGCCGGAATATGCTATCTGGTTTTGGCTATAGGCGCCGGCTATAGCTGGATGTTTATCACAATGTTTATGTTGATAGAAACTTGCTGCAATTTCCGCACAGGCCTTTGAGGTAAAAGTATGCTTCTTCAATCTGGCCGTCGAAGTTTTCGGGCAGGAATTTTTCGATATCTATGTCCAGGTCAATGATTTTCCCACATTTTTTGCAGCGAAAATGAGCATGCGGTTCCATATATCCGTCAAAACGGGCATTTTTTTCATCAATCCCAATGGTTATGGCGGCTCCACGGTCTACAAACAGTCTCAGCGTATTATAGACCGTTGTTTTTGACAGGGTAGTCACCTGCTTCCGGACGGCTTCATAGATTTCATCTGCGGTGGGATGTGTCCGGTTAGTCCGCAGGTAATGCATGATGGCAAGGCGCTGCACGGAAGGGCGTATGCCATGTTTTGATAAGTATTGATTTGTACTGTCCATAGGTACCGTATATTTATTACAACCATTAATTGGGTGCAAAAATAAACACTGCAATGTATTACACCAAAAAATGCGTGTTATTATTAATTAAAAAACGTTATACTGTATATGTCGACAGAAGGTTACTTATATATTTTTTTTATTGTTTCCGAGTCTTCCGGCCCTTTGTGGAAGATTACCTTCCGGACAAAAGACCGTATAAACCCGCTTCCATAACCCGTTATCTGTATGAGGGAGGTGATCAGTGACAGTCCGGCGATGCGCAGGTTTTTTGTTTTCAGCAGTGCGTCAAAAAACAGGACTGACAGGTAGATTGCCGGCAAAGCGAGGAACCGGGGCGAAACAAAGAGGGCCAGCAGGATAATCGCCACACTTCCGATGACGAAAAGCGCCGGCAGCGTGTGTACCGCCTTCAGGGAATCGGGATATAATTTGTACAGGTCAATGCGCGCCTGCCCGAAAATATGAACCTGCCTGTAAAACCGCAGCAGGCCAGTGCGCCGCTTATGATATACATAAGCGTCACGATACAGTTTGGTAGTGAACCCGGCCCTGCCGATGCGTATGCTCAGGTCTATGTCTTCCCCGTACATATCTTTGAAACCGCCTGCCTTTTCATATACTGCCCGTGAAAATCCCATATTGAACGTCCGCGGTTTGAATTTTTCCATGTTTACTTTCCCGCCACGTATGCCTCCTGTTGTCCAGAACGATGTCATTGCATAGTTGATGGCTTTTTGTATAAGGGTGAAAGAGGGGTGCTCCCTGTCCGGCCCTCCGAAACAGTCGGCATAGTCATCTGTCAGCAGGCGGCTGACCGTTTCGAGGTAACGGGGGGGGATGATGCAGTCGGAATCGAAAAAAATGAAATAGTTGCCCGTTGCATTTTCCATGCCGACGTTGCGCGAGTCACTCCGGCCCGAATTTTCCTTGACGATGTAACGGATCCTGATTTTTGTGCGGAATTTTTCCACTTCGTCCCTGCAGGGCCGTGTTGACCCGTCCTCGACCAGTACCAGTTCGAAGCCGGTAAAGGTCTGCAGGGACAGGCTTTCTATCAGTTCGTGCGCTTCCTCCGGGCGGTTATAGATGGGAACGATCAGTGAAAAAAGCATGTTTACATTATCAGTTTCAGTTCGTCGATGATTCTCGGACATTTGCCCCATTTCTCGATGACCCACAGGACGAAGCGGATGTCAACGCTTATCGTGCGCTGCAGATCCGGTTCAAAGGCGATGTCGCCACTCATCGCTTCCCAGTTGCCGTCGAAGGCAAGGCCGATGACCCGCCCGTTTTTATCAAATACGGGACTGCCCGAATTGCCTCCCGTGATATCGTTGTTGGAGAGGAAGCACAGTGGCAGCGCTCCGTTTTCGTTGGCATACTTCCCGAAATCGCGTTCCCGTACGAGTTCGACGATTTCCGGCTGGAGCCGGAATTCATCACTGGAAGGGTCTTCCTTTTCCAGCAGGCCGTTTTCCGTTGTATAGTAATCGTACCAGGCGGCATCATAGGGGCGGTATCCACCTATCGAACCGTAACTTGCGCGCATGGTGAAGTTGGCATCCGAATAAAACGTGCTGTCGGGATACATCTCCTGAAGGCCTGCAAAATAGAGGCGTTTCCCCTTGATGATTTCATATTCCGCATCACCCAGCGCCTGTGCAATCTCCATGATCGTCATGATCACCGAGAAGGAGAGCCGAGCGAGAGGGTCTTTCTTTATGTATTTATCATACTTTTTCCGGTCTACCAGCAGCGCTGCCATCTTTTCTTCGGACAGGAGCGCCGTCCGGGCAAACAGGTCATCGGCATAACGCTCATAGTCGCCTTTGTATTTTTTGTCGATCTCCGGGTAAATATCCGGCAGGTACTGCGCCGGCACTCGTTCTTTGACGATTTTCATCATGGCGGCAAGCACTTTCCGGTCCGGTTCCGGCTCGTAATCTTTGAAGAAAGGGCGGATGCGGTCGGCCATAATCTCTTCGATGTCTACGGTGGAGAGGTTTTTGTTGTCGATCTGTCCGAAAATCCTTGCCAGCCGTATAATTTCAGTGCCATTGGCAAATGCTTCACTGAGGTAGGTCAGGTATTTCCGCATTTCAAATGCAGACCGGTATCCCTCCCTGAGTATGTCGGGCACGTCCCCGTACAGATCCTTTTTACCGGAAGACTGCGCCCATTTGCCGAACTCTTCTTCTTCCTGCTCCTTGCGTTCAATTACATGCAGGTTGGCAAGCCCCCGGTTCATCCCGATGGAATTTTTCCAGTAATTGGAACTTCCCGCATATTTGGAGGCGTATTTGATCCGTATGGCATCGTCCGACTGCATGGCTTTTTGCCATATTTCCTGTTTGATGCCGCGTACTTCTATGCGGGGTTTGTTGATGCTTTCGATGCGTTGCCGTATGCCCCAGGAGGACAGGTAGCGGTCTGTGCTGCCGGGAAATCCGACCGTCATGGCAAAGTCTTTTTCCCGGTAGCCCTGTACAGAAACTTCAGCGACAAACGGAGGAGTGTACGGACGGTTACTTTCATCATATTCCGCCGGCCCGTTTTCGGCGTTTGCATAGACGCGGAATACGGAAAAGTCACAGGTATGGCGCGGCCACATCCAGTTATCCGTTTCACCCCCGAATTTACCGAGCGAAGAGGGCGGTGTGAAGACCAGCCGTACGTCGCGGTACACGCTGTACACTACCAGGTAATACCGGTTCATGCTGTAAAACGGGACAATCTCCGCTTCCATAAACGGATATTTCCCCACCGCTTCACAGAGTGCCTCCCCGATCGAATCGGCTGTGCTGATACGCCTGTATTCATCCTCAATATGGGTGATCCGGGGAACAATGCTGTCGGTTACATCGACCGTTTCTTTCAGGTAGCGTACGTTCAGTCCTTCGACCGGCAGTTCTTCCGTAAGGTTTTGGGACACGAAGCCGTCTTTCAGGTAATCGTTTTCCACACTGCTTAGCTGCTGGACAGCGCCGTATCCGCAGTGATGATTGGTAAAAACCAGTCCCATTTCCGAGACGGTGATGCCCGTGCAGCCACCCCCGAAAATGACGACTGCATTTGCCATGCAGGCCGTATCCCTGTCGTACAGGTAATGATAGTCCGGTGTAAAGCCCAATTCTTTCATCCGGGCTAAGTTTTGTTGATTCAATTCATTTATAATCCACATGCCTTCGTCGGCATACATATTATTTATTCCCAAGAAGAGCAGTAAGAAAACTGCCATTTTTTTTTTCAGATCCATATATGTATAATTATTATTTTGTCCCGTATTTGCGGCGGGATTTTAAATCGGGTGACAAAAATATAAAAAATAATCGGGAATGTATGCAATCCGTTCATTTTTTGAAACGTTTACCCGCGGGATGCGGAATAAACAGGATGCAGCCTTTCGGGACGTATGGCCAGCCACGCCCTGCCCCCACAGTGTACTCTGTCCTCACAGCGTACCCAACTCAATGCCGTCAACTTACGGGCTGAAATCCCTTATTCTCTGCATATACCCTTAGTAGCCCGGCAAACCCCTCCACCTGCCCTTATTTGCCTTATTATCATGCGGACATATAAGGTAAATAGGGGCAACGGGGGTAATTGCCCGGGCTACTAAGGGCTCCGGCTGAAAATAGGGATGTAACACGGGACATCTTAAAAACCGAGTTCATCGCAGTCCTTTTTTTGTCGCATATAAATGTCCGTGGATGTGTTCTGATGCCTGTATTGCTTTGATTGGCATTGACAGCCAAGTTGTTTTGCACCTGCATCGCGATGCGGAGGCACAGTGTCATGGATAATAAAATACTTCTTTTTACTTCTTTAACTGTTTAATTTAATTTATTTTTTAACTTCAACACATATTACCTGCTGATATTGCATATACCATTTACAAGTCTCCCGCCAGTGACGGGACGCCGCGATTACCCGGCCATGTTTCACCTGGTTTAAATGACGTCAATTTGCTGCTTTGACATGAGACTGTTAAGTAAAACAACAAAAAAAGATAATATCGTATATCCATTATTTTCTACAATTTCGCTATAATGTCGGATACTTCTATCTCCGTGAGATCTGTAAGCGCCGCAATCTGTTCAATATCCATATTATATTTATGGCAATTCCGAACAAATTTGATTAGATCTTCCTTCCTGGTTTCCTCCCTGGTTTCTCTTCTTGTTTCTTCCCTGGTTTCTTTCCTGGTTCTTTCTTCCACAAAACGTAATGAACTGATTACGTCATCGTATTCCAAAATGCTTTTACTGTAGGCTTTCATATCTTCTGTTTTTAATTTGTTTATTTTTGCATTTTCGTATAATTCGTCGAATATCTTTTCATTCAATTTTTCCGGACGTTCGGGTAACCTTTCCATGTTCTTTAAGGAATAGATCCATTTGTCCGCTACACATTCCAGTTTGTCTTCCGTTTTTTTGAATTTCGGCAATTCTACTGTTACCGCTTCCCATTTGTCGGTCAGTACCGTATCTGCATTTTGCCGTACTATTTTCATGTGTTCCAGGACGATATTTTTAGCTTTTTCTTCGGAAAACATGATACTGTCCAGAATACAGATCATATATACTCCACTGAGAG
>JAISCL010000329.1 GCA_031265585.1 Tannerella sp.
ATGATGATACAGGCTTGAGGAAGAACTGCTGCACAGATATTTTTCATCGAATGGCTCATGTCGGCGGTAATATATTTAACTTTATTGAGCAACTCCCTGCCAAAAAGCAACAAGGCTTCTTTTACCAGCACCGGACGAATACTTTCTATCATTAAGGCGATGTAACCGCTTTGATGATTACTGAAAACCGTGTAATAACGTTTCCCGATCATCTTTTCATCTATGCACATGCGCTCGCCCAGGTGTCCCGGCTGAAAGATATGAACCACCTGTTCCTTCCGTATTTCGCCTGTTTCTCTGTCCACTTCATATACCGTTTGTCCGGCAAAACGGCCGGAGGCCCTGTCCACATAATAATCGCTTATATCATTTTTGTACCATTCAAACAGGCTGCGGGGCTTAAGATCGTAACAGCGGGCTATTGTGCTGATATTGACAGGATGAGATTCGATCAACTGCTTTTAAAAAAGCCGCAAAATGCGGCGTCATTTTTATCCCCTCTGTCTGCAAATCGTAATCATTGCTGTAATGCTTATTGCTCTCCGCTTCTTTCCATCTCCTGCGCTTAATAATCAAATAAATACGCTTGAGTGAGAAACTGTGAGTAAGAATATTTAACGGATTGCAAAAACCGTCTAATACCGCACGTCTCCCTTCCTGTGCACCGGGTATTAACTCCTCTTTTTCATGCAGAACCAGTTCGTAACAGTCGCTTTTCTCAATCAATTCGTATAAATCAAAATAACTCAAATAACTCGACGGTACATGAATCCGCAGTAAGGAGTGTAGCAGTTGTTCTGCCTGGGGTGTTGCTTTTTTGGACATAACTTTTTCCGGCGAAGGTAGTAATTTTTCTCCAGCACCTCAAAAAAAGATTTAACCAAAAGGCCGCATCCGTGATGGAAGCGGCCATTTCTGTATCCGATAAAAATAATTTCCCGTCGTCGTGTGGAAATTACTTTCTGATACCCAATTCTTTGATTATCGCACGATAGCGCTCTATATCAATACGTGTCAGGTAATCCAGTAAACGGCGACGTTTACCGACCAGCATTTTCAATGCGCGTGACGTGTTATAATCCTTGTGATTTTTTTTCAGATGTCCCGTAAGATGGTTGATCCGAAATGTAAACAGTGCAATCTGACTTTCCGGCGAACCGGTGTCTTTTGCAGACTTTGCTCTTCCGTGTTTACTGAAAAGCTCTTCTTTCTTTGCTGAATCCAAATACATAAAAATTTTACTTTAATAAATTAATACCATATTATTTAAGCGCCCGCAAAGATAGGTATTTTTTTTTATCCGCAAATCTTTTTTGAAAAATATCCGGCATCCGGCGAAAAAAATCGCGTATTGCTTATGCTGTTTCCGGATGACTTTTTTATGCATTGCCCGTGCTAATCCTGATGATAAAGTGTGAGAGGGTCATGATCTTCCCATGTAAAACTCTCAAAACTGATATCTTCGTCAATATCTTCCCAATGAAGTCCGAAATGCGATTGTGTCCATTGGGAGCGTTGCCTGTCCGTAGCTTTTCGCAAACGGGGGAAATACTGCATGGGCTGGCTTTGCATCCCTCCTTCAACAGTTTCTATATAGATGCGTTCGTTATCGAACCAAAGTCTTTTAATCGTATTCATGACTTGTTTTTTTTGAAAAATAAATTCCAATGCTCTATCATATATTCGCGATTGTCTTTGATAACTTCTTCGGCAATTGCTAATTCGTGAGGTTTAAAACCCAATGTTAACAGTGAGTTCTATTTGAGGCTCAATGTCGAAACGGGCTTCGGCGTCACCTTTTTTCACATGGACGTGAATGGGTTCGTGTTCGCGCGCCCAATAGAAAAATCGTATTCCTAAAAGAGTTAGTACTGTAGGCATATTCTTTATATTTAATGTCACAAAGATAATATGTCTGTGTAGAAAAACAGATATTTAAAAAGAAAAAAATCATTATCCATAGAAGAATAAAGGCTCTATAACGTTTTGTGTGGGTAATCCAAAATCCTGAAAGGATTAGATTTTCATAACCACAGGTCAGCAACCTGCGGTTAAGAGTATCTGCTTACTAACGTATGTAGTAGATGATTACTAACGTATGTAGCACATGGCTACTAACGTATGTAGCATATGACTACTAACGTATGTAGCACATGCTTACTAACAATATTATATTATATATTATATTATATTATATTTTATTTTATCTGTTTTACGAATCACAAAAAGCAGGAGAAGGGCAATCAATGCGCTTCCGATCATTGTACAGGCTGTTGAATGTAAAATATTCCCCAAACCCGACAGGGGCATCACGATACCGCCGACAAAAAACGTGCCCGCACCAAGAACGGCTGAAGCCGTACCCTTGTATTTTTCCTCCAAATCGAGCGCCAGATTGGTGGAAATGGGAAACGTCGCCCCAGCGAAAAACAGGGACAGAAAAAGCGTAAGGCAAAAATAAACAATGGAGGCGTCCGACAACAGCGAAACGCCCGTCAATAAACTGCAAACAAAAAGCCCGGTTACGCTGCGTTTCAATGTCCGGCGAGGTTTTTTCAGCTTTGCCGACAGGATGTTGCCGACCATCAGCGCCAGCGCATTGACGGCAAAAAAGAGGCTGTACGCAACAGGCGAAACACCGTAATGTTCCTGGAAAATAAAAGGAGACGACGCAATATATGCAAACATAACGGCCATGGAAAACGAAAGCAGGGCGATATAAAGCATTAACAGCTTATTCCTCATGACGGGAACAAAAAACCGGAAGATGTGAATTACCGGAACCTTCGCGCGTTTGTGGGGCGGGTGTGATTCTTTCAGGTATGTGCTTGCTCCGAAGACGGCCAGTCCAAGAAGGCCGAGAAAAAAGAATATGCCTTTCCAGTTGGTAAACAGCAGCAATACGCCTCCGGCCACAGGCGCAACTATCGGCGCAATTCCCTGTACGGCGGCAATCAGCGCAAGAAACGCCAGCAAGTCTTTCCCCTTGAACAAATCGGTAGCCACCGACCTTGAAATGACAATACTGCCGGCAGCCCCCAGCCCCTGCAATAACCGGAATCCGATCAGCAGGTAAATATTTTGAGCGAAAAGGCACCCGGCAGTTGACAGCAGATAAAGGATAAAGGAAACGAAAAGCGGCCGGCGACGCCCCGTTTTGTCGCTGACAGGGCCAAAAAACAGCTGCCCGACAGCAATTCCAAGCATACTCGTTGAAACGGTGAGCTGCACCAGCGAGGCCGATGTGTCGAAACAGGCGGTTAATGCGGGCAGACATGGCAGATACATATCTGTAACCAAAGGTGCGAATGCCGTCATTGCAGACAGCGTGAAGAGCAAATAGAGCTTACTGTTTTTTAACTGTAAATCACTTGAAATCCGATTTTTAACTTTCATAATACAGGAGGCTGTATGACCTCAACCGGCGGCAAAAGTACGAAAAAAAGCAGTTGGTTGTAACCCGAAAAATCAGGAGAAAAGTTTTTTTGTGCCGTCAGGCATAAGAAGCCGGCAGAAAAGATGTCCCGCTACAGCGGCAGGTCACGGGGTGCAGCGCCATTTTTAACGGGAAAGGAAGTATTTCAAAGAACTTTTTTTAACGGGCGTAAAAATACAGCTTTCCGTTTGAATATCCTGCAAATTTTCCGGTATTTTTTCTGTTAAAAATTTTTACTGCCGGTCAGCCGGCTGTCTGCGCACGCTTACAGGGCTTTCAACCTGTAGCCCGTGACGGCGCTGCGCCCGCTGCGCGGGCCAGAGTTCCGGCGCGGAAGGAAGTGCGGTTCGCCTTTTTGCGTAATGTTTTTTGCCGTTTTACGGTTTTTGTTGTAACTTGCCGCCGTTTTTAATTAATTATAAATTTAACAGGATCATGAGAACTATTACTTTCCTCCTTTTACTGGCGGCTGTGTGTCCCGTTTTTTCCCGGAATGCTTTTCGTCCCGGCGCTGTCTGGCCGGACGATAGCGGCCTGCATATCAATGCGCACGGCGGCGGCATACTTTTTCATGAGGGCCGGTATTACTGGTTCGGCGAACACTGGGGCGAACGGTGGAACGAGACCCAGGAGGGCGTTACGTGCTACTCGTCGGATAATCTGTATGACTGGCGCTGCGAGGGGATCGCACTGCCGTTCGATACGGTGGACGGACGGTCGGATATTACGAAAGGGAGCGTCATTGAGCGTCCCAAGGTGATTTATAATGCAAAAACGCGACAGTTTGTCATGTATTTTCATCTTGAACTGAAAGGCCGGGGGTATGCGGCGGCGCGTGTGGGCGTGGCCGTGAGCGACAGTCCGGCGGGCGGCTACCGGTACGTGAAGTCATACCGCCCGAATGCCGGTGCTTTCCCCGAAAATATGACGGAGGCGCAACGGACGTCGACCGTTGCGGCAGGAGACTTTCCGGAGTGGTGGACGCCGGAGTGGCGCAGGGCCGTCGACGACGGGATGTTCGTGCGCCGCGATCTGGCCGGCGGACAGATGTCGCGCGATATGACGCTCTTCGTCGATGACGACGGGAAGGCATATCATCTTTACGCCTCGGAAGAAAACCTGACGCTGCACCTGGCCGAATTGTCGGACGATTACCTGAGCCATACGGGCCGGTATATCCGCATCGCCCCCGGCGGGCACAACGAGGCGCCGGCTATTTTCAGGAAAGACGGGCGGTATTTCCTCATCACGTCGGGCTGTACGGGCTGGGACCCGAATGCCGCCCGCCTCTTCACGGCCGGTCACATCCGGGGGCCGTGGACGGAGCATCCTAATCCCTGCACCGGCGACGATGCCGGCCTTACGTTCCGTTCACAAGGCACGTTCGTCCTGCCCGTCGAGGGAAGGAAGGACGCCTTTATCTTCATGGCCGACCGCTGGACGCCCCGCAATCCGGTTGACGGGCGCTACGTCTGGCTGCCCGTGCGTTTCGAGAACGGGCTGCCCGTGCTGGAATGGCAGGATGAATGGGATCTGGGCGTTTTCGACGGGGAGGAGTAAATGATGCGGACTGTCCTTATTTTTATGCTGCTGCTGCCCGCCGCTTCGTTTGCCCGGCAGGAGGGATGTCTTTTTGAGAAGGCGTATCTTCATCTTGACAGGCATTTCTACTTGTCGGGAGACGACATTTGGTTCAGGGCTTACCTCATGAATGCGCAAACGAACGAACCGGCGTCCGGAAGCAGCAGGATACTTTATGCCGAACTGATTTCGCCGGATGCGCGGATACTGGACCGCAAGATCCTGCATGTCGACGGGTATGGCTGCTCGACGGGCGATTTCAGGCTGAAAAAGTCGGCTCCACCGGGGAGGTACCGTATCCGTGCCTATACCGGGTGGATGCTGAACTTCGGCGACGTCTTCGTCTTTGAGAAGGAAATCGAAGTGCAGGGCATCCCCGATGGGCCTGAAGTGGCAGATACAAAAAAGAAACGGAAAGACGGCAGGCGGAACGTGACCGTGACCGGGCCTGAAGATGTGGATATCGAGTTTTTCCCCGAAAGCGGCTCCCTGGTTTCGGGAATCGAAAACACCGTAGCGTTCAGGGCGGCAGACCGGTCGGGCAAGGGCGTGAATGTAAGCGGAGGAGTCCTCAATTCGAGGGGAGATACGCTTGCCTTATTTACGGGCGAATATCTCGGGATGGGCAAATTTGCTTTCACTCCGCAGGCAGGAGAGTCTTATTACGCTTTTTTCAGGCCCGACGGTATCCCGTACCCGTTTTTTGAAGAACTGCCGGAACCGCTGGAAAAAGGCTTTACGATCAGCATCCTGGATCAGGATACCGTTTTCCGGCTCAACATACAGACCAATCCCGGAACTTACGGGGAATTTGCAGGAAAAAAAATGCAGCTTGCTTTCAAGCGCTCCGAAATGCCCCTGTTCGGTTATACGACCGTATTGCCGGAAGGCGGTTCCCAATTCCTGGATCTTCCGAAACGGCTGCTGCCTGCGGGAATTACCCGCATCATTCTGTACGACGAACAGGAACGGCCCTGGTGTGAACGCCTGGTCTATATCGAAAGCAGGGAGGAAATCAGCGTGCGGATGACTTCGGTCAACGACACGGCGGCCGTCCTGAGACTGACCGCCGGCGACGGCCGTCCGGTACGGGCCTGTCTTTCGATGTCCGTTACGGGACAGGCCGTTCCCGATGAAACTTTCGACATGGAATCATACGTATGGCTCGAATCCGAAGTGAGGGGGAAGATCGAACGTCCGGGCGCCTATTTCGATACCGCTAACGCAGACAGGCTGAAACAGATGGACCTGCTCCTGCTTACACAGGGCTGGCGCGACTATGTCTGGATACATACGGAAAAGGGCCTTCCCGGATTTTCCGGATACCGGCAGGAACAGGGACTGGCAATAGCGGGGCGCGTCAAAAAGCTGTGGGGGAAAAAACCCTATCCGGATGCAAACATTTACCTCTTTTTTCCCCACATGGGACTGGAAAAGGGCGTAAGATACACGCAAACGGATTCCCTGGGCCGGTACGATTTCGGACATGTGGATTTTTGGGGCAACCAGGGCATCTTTATTAACTCCAGGTCATGGAAACAGAAGGAGGCCGGAGAGATCTTCCTCTATCCGTTATGTATGCCGGAAGAAATGTTTCCCGTAAAGGCACGGCCGCATTACGAGGCAGACAGCATCTATAAATTTCCCGCGGAGCATTATGAGAAAAAAGACTGGAAAGTAACCGACACGATCCGGCTGGATCTGGTAACCGTTGTCGGCAGGAACCCCAAAGGATGGTTAATGTCCGATCATGAGATTACCGAAAAGGATGATAAACGCTGGCAGTCGCTGCTTTTCTATTTAGGAGGCGAGGCGTTTTGCCTGGCGTTCGGCGGCTGTCCTGCCACTTACAATTATTTTGACATGGACGGCAAGCGGATATACAACCGCGTTCCCCCCTCAAAGATATCAATGAAAGAAGTAGACAGGGTGATCGTGCACAGGAAAGATAAATTCCGGGGCCCGTTTTATACAATTGACGTCTATGCGAAAAACGGCGCGTTCTCAACGATGAATTATGCGACAATAAAACTTGTTGCGAATGGAAGCGGCGGGGGATTTCACGTTGAAAAAATCGATAACCCCCAACTTAGCGTTCTCAAGCCGGTAGTCATCGGATATTACGAAGCGCGTAAATTTTACAGGCCCGAATACGTCGAAACTTCCGCCGGTTACTATGGAACCCTTTTCTGGAAACCCGATATCCGTACGGATGCCAACGGGGAAGCGGCGCTGGATTATAACCCCGGAAAACAGGTTCCCGGTAAAGCCCGGATAGAAGGACTGACAGACAGGGGAATTCCGTTTACCGTGAAGTTAAACTGACCGGCGCTGTCCGGCAGGCTTATTTCAAGGGGTTGCAGGAGAGGAATCTTTCGGCTTCGATGGCGGCCTTGCATCCGCTTGCGGCGGCTGTTATGGCCTGGCGGTAGTCCGGGTCTGCCACGTCGCCGGCGGCGAATACGCCTTCCAGACCGGTCAGGGGTTTTCCGTTTTTGGTGACGAGGTATCCGTGCCGGTCGACTGTCAGCCATTTTTTGAACAGGGCGGTGTTGGGCGTGTGGCCGATCGCCAGGAAAAAGCCGTCGACGGGCAGGTCGTATCTTTCTTCATCCGGTTCGCCCGCGCGCTTTACGAGGTGTACGCCTTCCACGCCGTTTTCTCCAAACAGCCCTGTGGCGTTATGCTCGAACAGGACTTTAATGTTAGGGGTTTGGAATACTTTCTCCTGCATGATTACGGAGGCCCGGAGCGAGGGTTTCCTGACGATCAGGTAGACCTGCGCGGCAAGGGTGGAGAGGTAGGCGGCGTCTTCGCAGGCGGTATCGCCTCCGCCGACTACGGCCACCGTCTTTTTCCGGTAGAAAAAGCCGTCGCACGTTGCACAGGCGGAGACTCCCATGCCGGCGTATTTTTTTTCATCCGGCAGGCCCAGGTATTTTGCCGTTGCCCCGGTTGCAATGATAAGCGCTTCCGCCTTTATGACCTTTTCGCCGTCGACCGTTATTTTGAAAGGGCGGGATGACAGGTCCGCACCGGTTGCGATGCCTCCCCGTATATCGGCGCCGAACCGCGCCGCCTGTTTCCGGAAATCTTCCATCATGGTGACGCCGTCGACTCCGTCCGGATATCCGGGGAAGTTTTCCACACCGGTGGTAGTCGTAAGCTGTCCGCCCGGTTCTATTCCTTCGTATAAAACGGGTTTCAGATTTGCGCGTGACGCGTAGATCGCTGCGGTATAGCCCGCAGGGCCCGAGCCTATGATCAGGCATCTTACATTTTCAGCATTGTCCATTATGATATAATTAAATTCCGGGCCAAAAGTACGGAATTATCCGGAACTTTTGTCTACTTTCGTGGCGTTTTTTGATTCAATCATCGTATGCAAAGTAAAGGAAACGAACTGATAACGCTTGCACAGCGTATACGGGCGCTGAACCGGACGGCCCTGGCATATTCAACAAACGAGTATGAGATAGACCGCAGCAAGGAACTGATCGAAATAAGCGACCGGATAACGTCGATCGTGAGCGGCGTGGAGGAAGAGGAAATCCGCGCCTGTTATCATCCGGCGAAAGAGTATGTAACGCCGAAAGTGGATATACGCGCCGTTATTTTCAACCGGAAGGAGGAAATCCTGCTTGTCCGGGAAAAGTCGGACGGACGCTGGGCGCTGCCGGGCGGATGGTCTGATGTGGGATACACGCCGACCGAAGTAGCCGTCAAGGAAACAAAGGAAGAGACCGGGCTGGATGTACGCGTTGTGAGGCTACTGGCCGTTTTGGACAAACGCTGTTACAGTCATCCTTCAAGCCCGTTCTATGTCTATAAGTTTTGCTTCTTATGCGAGGCTACCGGAGGCAATGACGAACT
Organism: Tannerella sp.; assembly: GCA_031265585.1. Taxonomy (GTDB): domain Bacteria; phylum Bacteroidota; class Bacteroidia; order Bacteroidales; family Tannerellaceae; genus Tannerella. Next base: position 8,891 of record JAISCL010000329.1, read on the forward strand.
GACGTTCGATATCCTTGATAAAGGCTTTTTCGCCCCCGATAACCTGCCTCCACTGTCGCTTGACCGCATCCTTCCGGAACAGATCGCATTGCTGGACAAACTGCGGCGTGACCCGGACGGCAGCAGGGTCTACTGCGATTAAAACACAGCTTCACAGCCGGGAAAACAAATAAAATCGGCCCGTTTATTTTGTACAGCACCCGACTTGTATTATCTTTGCGGCCACATTCAAAAAGAACAGATGAGAAAAACGACGAAAATACAACAGCCGGTTATTTACTTCCGCCGATGGTCGCGGAAGGCGTATGCTGCGTTTTGCAGTATCGGACGCTGTGTTTCGATCGGGCGGCTTCGGAAGAATGTCGCCGAGGCTTCTTTGAAGAAACAGAAAGCCGGCTGTTCCTTCACCCGGGAATTGACCGGAAGAACGAATGCCGGAGAGGAGGCGGAGGAACCGGATCCCCTCACGCAACGGCTGACGGTCGTGATTCATTCGCCGGCGGCGGTCGAGGCCGGGGGCGGGAGCGGCGAGGTAGCTTTAGTTGGAGTAAACCGGAAAAGTATTATGGAACCGGTTGGATGCAGCGTGCTGTATCCGGCCGGTTTTTTTTATTTATATCACTAAAAAACAGTAACTGTATGATTAACGGGATGAAAAATCGGATCCTGGCAGGGGGCGCAATATCGCCTGAAGAGGCGTTGCAAGTGGCTCTAAGCCCGGATAAAGAGAAAGTGTATGAAGCGTCGCACGAAATAACCGTCCGGATGGCTTCGATGAAATTTGACATGTGTTCCATCCTCAATGCCAGGTCGGGGCGCTGTCCCGAAAACTGCAAATGGTGTGCGCAGTCGGCTCATTACAAGACCACGGCCGATGTTTACGGCGTAGTGGAAAAAGAGGAATGTCTCCACCGGGCGCAACACAGCGAACAACAGGGCGTGCACCGTTTCGGACTGGTGACAAGCGGACGGAAGCCCGGTCCGCGGAGCATGGAAAAACTCTGCGAAAATCTGCGGTATATAAAAGGCCGTTCATCCATTCAGCTGTGCGCGTCCCTGGGCCTCCTGAACGGGGAAGAACTCCGGCAGGTCAAGGAAGCGGGCGTGAACCGCTATCACTGCAACCTGGAGACGGCGCCGTCCTTCTTTCCCCGATTATGCTCCACGCATACCATAGAGGAAAAGATTGAAACGATCAAAGCCGCCCGCAGAGCAGGACTGCAGGTTTGCAGCGGAGGCATCATCGGCATGGGGGAAACGCTGGAGCAGCGCATCGAATTTGCCTTTGCCCTTAAATCGCTCGACATTCAGTCGATACCCGTCAACATCCTGCAACCGATACCGGGCACGCCGCTCGAAAACGCCACGCCCCTGACCGAAGAAGAAGTGCTGACCGCGATTGCCCTTTTCCGCTTTATTAACCCGACCGCCTTCCTGCGCTTCGCCGGAGGAAGATCGCAACTGTCGAAACCGGCCGTCGAAAAAGCGCTCTATACCGGCATCAATTCGGCAACAGTCGGAGACCTGCTGACAACCGTAGGATCCAAAGTGTCGGAAGATAAACGCATGATTGCAAAATACTACCGGTGATGACCGACACATTCGACAGAGATCACCTGTGGCATCCCTACACGTCCATAACCCGTCCCCTGCCCGCATACAAGGTAAAACGCGCAGACGGATGCACGATTGAGCTGGAAGACGGCACGCGCCTGGTCGACGGCATGTCCTCCTGGTGGTGCGCCGTGCACGGATACAATCACCCGGCGCTCAACGAAGCGGCAAAAAGGCAGATTGACCGGATGTCGCACGTGATGTTCGGCGGACTGACACACGATCCGGCGATCCGGCTCGGGAAAAGACTGCTGGCAGTCACGCCCCCTTCCCTGCGGAAAATTTTCTATGCCGATTCCGGTTCGGTAGCCGTTGAAGTGGCGCTGAAAATGGCCGTCCAGTACGGATACGCCAAGGGAGGTAAAAAAGACGGCTTCCTCACCATCCGTTCCGGCTATCACGGCGATACGTGGAACGCCATGTCGGTCTGCGACCCGCAGACCGGCATGCACCGCATTTTCGGCGCGTCACTCCCGGTGCGTCATTTTGTGCCCGCCCCTTCCACCGGCTTCTACGATACATGGAATGAGGCCGACATCCTGCCGATGAGGGAAATGATCGAATCACATCACGAAAAACTGGTGGCCGTGATACTGGAACCGGTCGTACAGGGAGCCGGAGGGATGCGCTTCTATCACCCGGAGTACCTGCGGCAGACGGCGGCTCTATGCAAAAAGCACGGTCTGCTGCTGATTCTGGACGAAATAGCAACCGGATTCGGACGCACCGGCAAACTGTTTGCCTGCGAGCATGCCGACGTGGAACCCGACATTATGTGTATCGGCAAATCCCTGACAGGCGGGTATATGACCCTGTCAGCCGTACTGGCGAACGATGAGGTGGCAAATACCCTGTCCGGCGGCGAACCGGGGGTCTTCATGCACGGCCCGACATTTATGGCCAATCCGCTGGCCTGCGCTGTGGCCTGCGCTTCAATCGAACTGCTGCTCTCCCGCGATTACGGCTGGGAGCAGAAGGTGCAAAACATAGAGGCGCAACTGAAAAGGGAACTGGCGCCTGCCTCCGCACTCCCGCAAGTAAAGGAAGTGCGTGTCCTCGGAGCCATCGGAGTGATTGAAATGAATCATCCGGCAGATATGGCTTTTATACAACGCCGCTTTATAGAAGAAGGGGTCTGGGTGAGACCCTTCGGACGACTGGTCTACATCATGCCCCCCTTCATCATCACGCCCGGAGAACTGACCGTACTGACCGGCGCATTACTGAAAATAATAAAAGAATGTTAGACGCATACAAAGAAGAATTACGCCGGCTGGAAGAAAAAAGCAACCTGCGCAGCCTGCCGGAACTGACACACCGGGGCCGGCATGTCATCAGGCAGGGGATGCGGATGTTGAACCTCTCGTCGAACGACTATCTGGGACTTGCCTCCGACCTGTCCCTGAGAAAGGCATTCCTCGAAAGCCTGACGCCGGAAAGTTTCCTCCCCTCTTCCTCCTCTTCCCGCCTGCTGACGGGCAACTTTACGGCAAACAGCCAGCTGGAAGACCGGCTTTGCCGGCTATCCGGGTCGGAAAACAGCCTGGTATTCAACAGCGGCTATCACATGAATACGGGAATACTGCCCGCCGTCAGCAACCGGAAAACCCTGATCCTGTCGGATAAGCTGGTTCACGCCAGCCTGATAGACGGCATCCGCCTCTCGCCGGCCGCCGGACACATCCGCTACCGTCACCGTCATTACGAACAGTTGGAATCCCTGCTCCGCAAAAACCACAGGGATTACGAACGGATCATTATCGTAACGGAAAGTATTTTCAGCATGGACGGCGATGAAACGGATCTCCGGAAACTGGTCGCACTGAAAAAGTCATATCCGAACGTGATGCTCTACGTAGACGAAGCGCATGCCATCGGGGTGAGAGGGGCGAAAGGACTCGGATGCGCCGAAGAACAGGGATGTATGGCCGATATTGATTTCCTTACCGGGACATTCGGCAAGGCGATCGCTTCTGTCGGCGGATACCTCCTCTGCCGGAAAGTGATACGCAATTACCTGGTGAACAAAATGAGAACCCTCATCTTCACAACGGCGCTCCCACCCGTCAACCTGATGTGGACGCGCTTCGCGCTGGAAAAGTCGGCAGGCTACGGCGACAGGCGGGAACACCTGCAAACGGTCAGCCGCCGCCTGCGGGAAGGACTGGCCGCCGGGGGATACAGCTCTCCCTCTACCGGTCATATTATCCCGCTCATGACCGGCGACAGCCGGAAAGCGGTGCTGAAAGCGGAAGAAATGCAGCGGAAAGGCTTCTACATGCTCCCCGTACGCCCTCCGACAGTCCCCGAAGGAACGTCGCGTATCCGCATATCACTGACGGCCTCCGTCCGCATGGAAGAAATTGAAAACCTGATCACCTTATTATGATAATCAAAAAACTGAACTCAGCGAAAGCATCTCCGGAACTGCTGCTCTTCTTTGCCGGCTGGGGCATGGACGAATGTCCGTTCCTGGAATACCTTCCGGCCGGCAGGGATTGCATGATCTGTTATGATTACCGTTCGCTGTCGTTTGACGCCTCATTGCCGGCGTCTTACCGGCGAATCCGGGTTGTAGCCTGGTCAATGGGCGTATGGGCGGCATCCCGGGTGCTGTCCGGACGGAACCTGCCGGTTTCGGAAAGCATCGCCGTCAACGGAACACCCTGGCCGGTAGATGATGAAAAAGGCATTGCCACGGCCATCTTCCGGGGTACGCTGGCAGGACTGGACGAAACCGCGCTGCAGAAATTCAGAAGGAGAATGTGCGGGTCAAAAGAAGCATGGGAGCATTTCTTGAAACATGCCCCGCAGCGGACACTCGAGGACCTGCGTGAAGAACTCGACCGGATCGGCCGGTCTTCCCGTACACCGGCGCCCGCTTTCGAGTGGGACAGAATTTACATCGGCCTGCGGGACAGGATTTTCCTCCCGGCCAGTCAGCAAAGGGCCTGGGAAGGGAAAAACGTTACAAAAGTCGACTGTGATCATTACCCGTCCACGCTTTGGCCGGAATTATTTAATACCTATGGATAAGGAACTGATCGCCAGCCGTTTTGCAAAAGCCGCGGCAAGCTATGAGGAAGAAGCCGGCGTACAGCGACAGATCGCCTGTAAAATGGCGGTCCTCCTCGCCTCGCATGTCCGCACGGAAAACAGGCCGAAGGTCCTGGAAATCGGCTGCGGAACAGGCGTTTTTTCGCGCCTGCTGATCGGCTTGCTGGATCCCGCATACATGCTCCTCAACGATCTTTGTCCCGGGATGCAGGAACAGTTGAAAGACATCGTAAACGACCGCATCATCTTCCGCCCCGGTGATGCGGAAACGTGTCCGTTCGAACAGATGAACGAACTGTACGACCTCATAGCTTCCTGCTCTGCCATCCAGTGGTTCGGGGATCCGGACGCTTTTTTTACACGGATGCACCGGCTGCTGGCGGCGGACGGCCTCTTCGCGTTCAGCACATTCGGGAATGATAACATGAAAGAGATTTCGTCCCTGACCGGACAAAGCCTGCCGTATTTCTCCCCGGAAGAACTGAAAATGAAACTGGCCGGCCGGTATGACCTCCTGTACATCTCCGAAGAAAGGATTCCCAAACGATTCAATCATCCGAAAGAGATCCTCTATCACCTGAAACGCACCGGAGTAACCGGCATCAGGCAGCAGCCGTGGACGCGGGCACGCTTCACCCGCTTTTGCGACGAATACCGTACGCGCTACAGCCATCAGGGAGAAGTCATACTGACGTATCATCCGGTTTATATCATTGCACAAAAGAAAAGAATATGAACGTATATTTTGTAACAGGCATAGACACAAACACAGGAAAGAGCTATGCAACCGGATACATTGCCCGCCGGTGGAACGAAAAAGGCATCCGCACGATCACCCAGAAACTGGTACAGACCGGAAACAGCGGCTATTCGGAAGATATCAACCTGCACCGGCAACTGATGCATATCGCTCATACGGAAGAAGACCGGGCCGGACTCACGATGCCCGAAATCTTTACCTGTCCGGCATCGCCTCACCTGGCGTCAAAACTGGAGCACCGTCCGATTGATTTTGACCGGATTGACCGGGCCACCCGGATATTAAGCCAACGCTACGATGCCGTCCTGCTGGAAGGAGCCGGCGGATTAATGGCGCCACTGACGGAAGACTGTCTGACGGTTGACTATATCAGGGAAAAACGATATCCCCTGATCCTGGTCACCTCCGGCCGGCTGGGAAGCATCAATCACACGCTGCTTAGCCTCGAAGCCATAGCCCGGAGAAACCTGAACCTCTACATGGTCGCCTATAACCTCTATCCCGAAACGTCGGATCCGGTCATCCGCAACGACACCCGGCAATTCATAACAAACTACCTGCGCCGCCATTTCCCCGGCACCTCTTTAATCGAAATCCCCGTAATGAGTTGAAAAATGTGTATAGTTTTTTTAGGACGTGACAGTTTATTCTTTTACCGTGATTTGGTATGTCCCGGATGGCAGATGATGAGATGAGGGGCTGTTATCTATGACTACACTGTTCAGTTTTGTTTCTTTTCCGCGAGGAATGATGACCTGTCCGGAGGTATTGGGAGGTATTGTAACAGTCCAGTAGAGAGATCCGTTTTCTTTTTTCCAGTCGCTTGATGCCGGCCCGTATGGTGTTTCGATTGTCCCTTTTGCCCATGAGAGGCGGCGGGTCATGGTGGGTTCGAAACGGATCACTTTATATCCTGCTTTTTCGGGACGTATTCCTGCAATGTCTTCGTAAAACCATGCGTCATAAACACCCTGCATCGGATGATTGAGGGAGCTTGCACCTTCGACGCATACCTTTTCGCTTGCTTCCGATACCGGGAGGATCTCCCACAGGGTGGTAGCGCCGGCATGCTCCCACATATAGGCAAAACTGTACTCCCCAGTTTTGGTAAAGACCTCAAAGGCCGTTTTATCATTTCCGTATCTTGAGAGGGCCTGTCCGATGCGCCCTAATCCGAAGATGCCGGTATGTATGAAATCATGGTGTTTTTTTATTTCTCCTACGGTGGCGTCGGAAATCGCGTTTCCGCTGTTTTCCGGAAACAGTCCGTATGCCAGCGCCATGGCGTTAGCGGTCTGGCTTCCGAACGTGTTGTTTTCAGTGTCGTAAAATTCCCGGATGAATGCCTTTTTTAATCTGTTTGCCAATGCCTCGTATGTTGCAGCATCCTCCTTTTTATTCAGGACATCAGCCGCTTTTGACACTGTTTCCGCATCCAGATAATGGAACACAGACGAACTGAGCGGGATGGGACAGTCTATTTCCTTATTACCCCCCGGGGGGCACCAGTCTCCCAGCCCGTAGGGTACAATATCATTTTCCGTCAGCGCCTGTATATGTTCCACCCATTGTTTCATTTCATCATAATATAATTCAAGCGCTTCCTTATTGCCATAATACAAATATACATACCAGGGTAACTGTACAACCGCCGTACCCCAGTCCGGAGAGGCTACACCGCACAGGCGTTTTCCCGGTGATATCATGAACGGAATGCCGGGCTGTTTATCGGCAAAATAAAATTCGTTGTTATGCAGTTTCTGGTGAAGTGTATTTTCAAGAAATACGGAAGAACTGGAATGTATATCGGCAAGATATTTCATCCAGAACAGGTTCAGGTCAAAATTAAGATTCTCGAACGGGGCGACGGCATGGGCGTCGCCAAGCCATCCGCAACGCTCGCGGTGCGGACAGTCGGTCGGTATCCCGTGCGTGTTACCCAGCATGGTACGTATCGCCATTTCATGAAGGCGGTTGATCTGTCCGTCCGAACATTCAAACGAACCCTGCCTTTTCACATCATTGTGAACCGGGGCTGTTCCGATCCAGGATAATTCCGGTTTTGTAGCCATTCCCGATAATTCAAGATAGCGGTACCCGTGATACGTAAACCGCGGCGTCCATCTTTCCGTACCTTCTCCGGAGCATATATACCCGTCCGTTTGTACGACATTTGTCGCGAAGACGCCCGTAGTGGCGTAATTTATTGATCTGTCATCATTCAACAGTTCACCCATTCTCATTTTAAGATATGTTCCCCCGGGTTGCCGTACCGTAAGAACCGGAACGCCCGCCACATTTACCCCGAAATCGAAGATCCAGTTACCTTCCCGATCCTGCCACATGTCAACCGCCTCAATCACCTTTTGCAGGCGTATGGGAGGCATCAGTTGCGGATACAATTCCTTCGGAATATTCTCGCCCGAAGCCATAACGGCCTTCTTCCAGTTACTGCAATCGGAAGATGCTTCCGACCAGTTTTTAATTTCCCTGTTTGCATCATACGTTTCACCGGCATATATATTTGTGCCGGTCACCGGGCCTGTCGTCCATTGCCATGAATCATCCGTTGCAATGGTCTCTCTTGTCCCGTTTTCATACATGATTTCCAGTTGCATCAGGACGATGGGCTTACCGTAGCCAAACCCTTTTCCCCATACAATATCCTGGTTGTACCAGCCGTTCCCGATCATTATCCCGATACAGTTGTCACCTTTCCGGAGCTGTTGTGTCACGTCAAAAGCGCTGTATAACGCATACTGTTCATAATTCGTCTGCGCCGGGTCGAGTATGCGGGTCGAGTCAATGCGCGCACCGTTAATAAATAAATCGCTGCATCCCAATCCGGAAAGATAAGCGACCGCCCGCTCTATCCGGTTCCCGGCATGAAACGTTTTCCTGAAATAAGGCATTGGCATATTATCCTCCCATTCTGCCGTAATCCACCGGGCCTTCCAGTTCTCTTTCGCCGGACCCGGGCCTACTGAGAAACAGGCCGGTTTACTCCACGGGGTCATCTTCCTTTCTCCATCCCGGATACGTACGCGCCACCAGTATAAATGCCCGGGGTGAAATGCCGAATTTTCAGGTTCTATGCCCAGTTGCGCCTCACCTTCTTTTTCTCCGGAAGACCAGACGTCGGCCTTCCCCTTTTCGAGCGCCTCCCTGGATGAGGCAACCTCTATCTCCCAAGCTGTCTGTATCACGTTTTGAGCATCCGATTTTATTTGCCAGCCGAATGTAGCTTTGTCAACGCATACCGGATTCTCCAGGTTGCGGCACTGAACAGATGATATGTATGTGTTTGGACTTTTACCGGTACAGGACAAAAAAACGGTCATACAGAATAACATTGCGGAAAAAGAATATTTCATTGTGTTATATCAGGTAAAGGGTTTATAATTACTTCATATTTGGTTTTTCCAGTCCATAGCCTTTCGTCTTATCCTCACGTTTGAGCAATAAAGCCGTAAACAGCGCCAGGATTCCGAAGCAGGTAAAAATGATCATGGGAAGCGTGTAGTCATAGCGGGTCGTACCGCCTTCCGTTATTGTACAATAATGATCCAACACCCAGCCGATCAGTAACGGCACAAGGCTTAATCCTATATTTTGCACCCAGAATATCAGCGCGTATGCCGTACCCAGTTTATTTTCCGGTATAATTTTAGGAACGGAAGGCCACATGGCGGAAGGAACCAGCGAAAATGCAATCCCCAGCAATACCATAAGGAGCGAGGCAAACCACCATATATTCAATACCGGCAGGGAGAACAGGGCATGTATAACAATCAGCAGGGCCGCACCTGTAACCATGATTGTCGCTCCTTTTCCTTTTCTATCATAAAGCCCTCCGAAAAGAGGCGTTAGCAGAATCGTGCCAAAAGGCAGTATCGCCGGGATATTGCCTGCCAGCTCGGGTGCGACGTTGTATTTATTAATCATTAAAGAGGTTGCATATTTGAGGAACGGGAATACGGCCGAGTAAAATAAAACACAAAGCATGGCGATCAGCCAAAAACCTTTATTGGTGATAATGAATCTTATATCTTTTAACCGGAAGGGTTCTTCCTTTTCTTTTTCCGATGCTGAGACCGAAGCATCCAGCCTGCGGTCCATTACGCAAAATACAAGATAGGCAATCAGTCCGATACACAAAGCTCCCAGTCCGAATAAGATCGGAGCGGACAGGCTATGAAAATGTTTGGCCAAAGGGATTGTGGTCGACATGGCAAGGGCTGTTCCCAACCGGGCCACGGCGACCTGGATGCCCATTGCCAGCGCCATTTCATGTCCCTTGAACCAGCGTGCAATTACTTTCGTAACTGTGATGCCGGCCGATTCAATACCCAGGGCAAAGATTGCAAATCCGATACTGGCGAAGAACACCTGCGTCCTCAGCCCGAAAATTTCTCCGTCAAAAGGTTGTGAGACGGCATAATACTTTAATCCGCATCCGGCAATCATCAGCAGGCAGGCGCCTGTTCCTGTCATGCGCGCTCCCAGTTTATCCAGGATCATACCACTGAAAATCAACATAAAAAGGAAGACGTTGAGCCAGCCGTATGCCATATTGAAGATACCGTATTCGGTCGGTGTCCAGCTAAATTCGTCTTTTAACAGTTCCATCAGCGGCGCCATCACGTCGGTTATGAAATAACCGCAAAACATCGTAAAGGCAACAACAATTAATACGGTCCACCGTGCAGCCGGTGAATCGTTCAGTTTCTTTTGTAAAGCTTTTGTCATAATGATTATTTATTTGATTGCATCCGGAAACAGTGACAGCGCTTCTCCTACAACGAAAGCGCTTCCGCCTACAAATATACAATCTTTTTCCGAAGCCCGTTTCATTGCTTCGGAAACAGCATCTTTTACATTATGAAAAATTTTGCCTTTAAGTTCGTGTTTTTCTCCTGTTTTTGCCACTTCTCTGGCAGGCGTGGCCCTTTCTCCGGATGCTTGTGTAAAATAATAGGTGGCATTGGGGGGCATTAACGCCAAAATACCGTCAACGTCCTTATCTTTGGATATACCGATTACCATGTGCAGCTTTTCATGCAGCCTTGCTTCATTGAGCAGCATTTTGGAGGTGTTTGTTTTCCACGCACCCGTATTGTGACCTATGTCGCATATTATTTTAGGTGCGGACTGTACTTCCTGCCAGCGTCCCATCAGTCCGGTCAGCTCCGTTACATGCGAGAATGCATCCCGGATACCTGCAAGCCGTATTTGCGAACCTGCATTCGAAAATATTCTCATGGCGGACAGCACAATCTGGGCATTCGTTTTTTGTGCCGGCCCCTTCAGTTCACCTTTCAGAACGCCGTAGTTTGCAGATTCGAAAATCCATGAACCGTCGACTTGCATTTCGGCATACCGGATTGTATCCGTTTCCGTTGCAAAAGTAATGGGAGCGGATACCTCAAAGGCTTTGGAGATGAAGAACTGCCTCAATTCGTCATTGTCCAGTTCGCCTACGATAACCGGGACGCCGCGTTTTATGATTCCGGCCTTCTCCGCAGCTATTTCTACCAGTGAATTTCCGAGATATTGCGTATGGTCAAGGCTGATGCTTGTTATGATACTCAACATGGGTTGCATAATATTTGTGCTGTCAAGCCTTCCCCCCATCCCGGTTTCTATGATCGCGTAAGCAACTTTTTTATGCCTGAAATAATCAAGGGCCAGCGCGGATGTCAATTCAAAAAACGAAGGTTTTTCCCTTTCTATAAATTTGATGTTTTTTCCGACATAGTCGATTACGTACTGTTTTGTTATGGGACGTCCATCAACACGTATGCGCTCCCTGAAATCAACAAGATGCGGTGATGTATACAGGCCGACTTTATGTCCCACACCCTGGATTACTGCTGCAAGCAGATGGGCGACCGAACCTTTGCCGTTTGTTCCCGCAATATGTATGGTCTTATACCTTTTATGCGGATTCCCGGCCAGGTCATCTAACGCAATACTCCGTTCCAGACCGGGCTTATACGCCCTTGAACCCATCTTGTGAAAAGCAGGAGTTCGGTCATAGAGATAATCTAATGTTTCTTCGTAATTCATAATTTTTTAAAAAAGCTCGTAAAAAAATAGTTTTTTCATCAGTATTCAACTGTAATTCGCGTGCAAAATTACACTATTAATTCAAATTTGTTTTCACAAAAAAAACTAAAAAAATGAAATTGCGAAGATTATTGACTAAATCTAACAGTTTTAACATTTTACCCCTCTCTTTTTTAACGGATTTTCAGGCTATTTTTGAATAATACGGTTTTATTTACCCATTATTTATGATAATTGAAAAGAAAGTCGTTCCTTTGCAACATTGAATGTTTAAATTTAAATGATACGGATATGGGATTGAAGAAAAATTTTGTACTTGACACCAATGTGATGCTGCATGATTTTGACTGTTTGTCGAATTTTGAAGACAATGATGTGTATATACCGATTACGGCGCTTGTCGAACTGGATAAATTTAAGAAGGGAAGCGAACAGATCAATTACAATGCGCGTGAATTTGTACGCAGGCTGGATGCGTTAACCTCGGCTGATTTCTGTTTAAAAGGAGCCTCTTTAGGGGAAGGGAAAGGAATACTCTATGTCATCACCGGCACAACGTATCATGAGAAAGTAGCCGCTTCTTTCCCGGAACGTATACCGGATCACCGTATTCTTTCGTGTGCCATGACGGTTTCGGATCTGTATCCGGAAATAAAGACAATCCTTGTCACAAAAGACATCAATATGCGTATGAAAGCGCGTTCCCTCGGCATTCCGGTTGAGGATTACAATAAGGACAAGGTTCAAAATATCAATATCTTTGAGAAGGCGGAAGAAGTATATACAGGTATTGACAGTTCATTTATCGACAGTATTTATGCAAAACCGGAAGGAGTGGCGATCGAAACATTCAGAGAAAAATATCCCCGGATAGAACTGACTCCCAATGACTGTTTTGTACTAGAAAGCGAACGGAACAGCGTACTGGCCCGATACAATCCGTTTGCGGAATCGGTAAGGAAGATAGAGAAAGGAACTTCAAATTACGGCATTCAGGCGCGCAATATCGAACAGAAGTTTGCCCTGGAGATCCTGAACGATCCGGCTATAAGATTAGTAGGTATAACCGGAAAAGCCGGGACCGGCAAAACCCTGCTTGCCCTTGCTTCCGCATTGAAACAGTCCAAACTCTATAAACAGATATTACTTGCCCGTCCGATTGTTGCGCTGGCAAATCAGAGTATCGGTTTTCTCCCCGGAAACGAAAAGGAGAAGGTGACGCCTTACATGCAGCCGCTGTTTGACAATCTGAACGTGATAAAAGGCCAGTTCCCGGTCAATAGCCTGGAGGCCCGGAATATTGACGAGATGCAAAAAAACAACCAGCTGGTTATCGAAGCGCTGGCCTTTATCCGTGGACGGAGCCTGGCGGAAACATTCTGTATCGTTGATGAAGCGCAGAATCTGACGCCTCACGAAATCAAAACGATCATTACCCGTACGGGCGAAGGTACGAAGATGGTGTTTACAGGAGATATCCAGCAGATTGATTCACCTTATCTTGATATGCAGAGCAACGGACTCGCTTATATGGTGGATAAAATGAAAGGACAGAAGCTCTTTGCCCATGTTAACCTTGTGAAGGGCGAACGCAGCGAACTGGCCGAACTGGCTGCTGACCTGCTTTAATACCAATCAAAAAACAGGATGGAGAAATTGCGTGTAGCCGTCATCGGATTCGGTTTTATGGGAAAAACCCATGCCCGGAATATTCTTAACAGCAACCGGATGGAATTAACCGCTATTGTAGATAACCGGATTGATTCCATCAGTCAGGTCTCCGGAAATATTGACACCGGGGAGATCCCTCCGGAAATACTGGCCGGGATCAGTAAGTATGACAACGTGGATACCTGCTTTGCCGAAGCGTTGCCAGATGCCGTATTTGTCTGTGTGCATACATTCTCACATTATGAAATTGCGATAAAAGCGCTAAAGCAGGGGCTTCATGTATTTATTGAAAAGCCGTTCGTTCTTAACGTGGAAGAAGGCGAGCGGTTGATTGCCGAAGCAAAGAATCGGAACCTGAAACTGTCCGTAGGACATGTCGTACGCTATATGCCGGCTTACGTAAAACTGCATGAACTGTACCGCAATCAGACATACGGCAAGCTGAAGTCTGTTTCCATGACCCGTTTTTCAGGCATCCCGGGCTGGGGAGAATGGGACAGGCTCCGGAAGGATTTTGGATCTTCGGGCGGCGGTTTATTCGACCTGGTAATCCATGATATAGATTTTCTTCACTATATGTTGGGGATGCCTGACAGGGTTGAATCAAAGACTGTTCCCGGCATGTTAAGCAACCATGATTACGTGTCCGCCTACTGGTATTATAACCGTCACGATGCTTTTGTAAAAGTAGAAGGCGGGCTTACCTTTCACCGTAAATTTCCATTTGAAGCTGCCTTCAGGGTTTCTTTTGAAGATGCTTCCGCCGTCTGGTCTTCATCTTCCGGTCGTGAGATGAAAATTGCAGATAACGGGACTCTTCAAACCATAGCATTGGAAGATGCAAAAGAGGGATACGTAACAGAGGCCGAGCAGTTTGCCGCTTCAATTATAAATAATGACAACCTCGCATGTACGGCAGAATCCGCTCTCAATACCGTGAAGTTATGCTATAAACACATCATTTAAAGAGCTTGTCGATGAGGTCGCTGCGTTTTATTTGCCGCAAAAAACGCGTTATTTCAGGGCGGTATTCGGCCAGGTGCCAAAAGAAAAACTGGCGTTGCGAAAGCTTTTCCCGTTTGCTTCGTGCACAGGGGATTTTTTCCAGGGTATAGGGATGAATGCCTGTATAATATATTTCGGCAGCTAATGTCATGGGCGTCGGTGTGAAATCTTGTACCTGTTCAAGATGAAAGTTCAGTTTCCTGGTCTTTATCGCAAGTTCGGCCATGTCGATTTCCGTACAACCGGGATGACTGGATATAAAATAAGGGATTAGCTGCTCTTTCAGATGATGTTCGGAGTTGATTCCGTCAAATATTTTTTTGAATCTTTCAAACAGTTCAAACGGGGGCTTTCGCATCAGCTGCAAGACATTTTTTTCCGTATGCTCCGGGGCTACCTTTAGCCTTCCCGACACATGTCCGGTCAGAAGCGTTTCGATATACTGCCGGGATGCGCGGTTAAAAACTTCATTTTCGTGCCGGTGCAGTAACAGATCGTAACGTATGCCGCTTCCGATGAAGACTTTTTTTATCCCCGGCATCTTCGCCGATTCACGGTACAGTTCCAGGAGGGGCGTATGATCTGTCAGCAGATTCTTGCAGATGACAGGAAACGTACAGGAAGGCTTTTTACATTTTCTGCAGACCGGTTCGTCTTTTCCCTTCATTTGATACATATTTGCCGAGGGGCCACCCAGGTCGCTGATGTATCCTTTAAAACCGGGTGAACGGGATATTTTTTCGACCTCTTTCAGGACAGACTCTTTGCTGCGTGATAAAATCCGTTTCCCCTGGTGCGCTGAAATGGTACAGAAAGCGCATCCGCCGAAACAGCCCCGGTGAATGTTTACTGAGTACTTTATCATTTCAAACGCAGGAATCACTTTGTCCCTGTATTTGGGGTGCGGCAGGCGGGTATAGGGCAAATCGTACCAGGAATCAAGCTCTTTTGTCGTAGCCGGCGCATACGGAGGGTTGACCGCAATGATCCTGTCATGCGTGTGCTGCAGTATTCCGGCGGATTCGTATTTATTGGATTCTTCTTCGATGATCCTGAAATTTTTAGCCTGCTTCCGTTTATCTTTCAGGCACTCTTCGTAGGGAAAGAGGACGATGTCTCCCGGTGAATGTGTGATCTTTTCTGCGATACAGGCTGTCTGGGGCAAGTTTTTGATATTTTCGAAAGGGACTCCCTTTTTCAGGAGTTTCACAAGTTCCGTAACCGGTTTTTCTCCCATGCCGTAGATCAGGAGGTCTGCGGGGCTGTCGGCAAGGATACCCGGACACAGCCTGTCCTGCCAGTAGTCATAATGCGCCAGACGCCGCAGGGAGGCTTCTATTCCGCCTAAAACGACAGGCGTGCCGGGATAGCGTTCTTTCAGGATTTTTGCATAGACAATGCTCGGGTAATCAGGCCGCATGCCGGGCCGTTTATCCGGCGTGTAGGCATCGTCACTGCGAAGGCGTTTGTTGGCTGTGTAACGGTTAATCATTGAATCCATCGCGCCCGGTGCAATCGCGAAAAACAGGCGCGGGACGCCCAGTTTGGTGAAATCGCGGCAGTCGCCCCGCCAGTCGGGCTGGGGTACAATCGCCACCCGGAGTCCCTGCGCTTCAAGCACCCGGCCGATGACGGCGGCGCCAAAAGACGGATGGTCGACGTATGCGTCGCCGCTGAAGATGATGACATCCAGATAATCCCAGCCCCGCAGTTTGACTTCCTTTCCGGTCGTGGGAAGCCAGGCATCCGGCTGATACGTATTTACAGGAGTTTTCCTTTCCATACGAAACACTTGGGAAAAGCGGACGGGACCGCCTTCGTGAACAGTCCGTAAACGGCGGATCCGGAACCGGACATGGATGCGTATTCAGCTCCCAGTGCATACAGCTTGTCTTTTATCTCCCGGATGACGGGATATTTATCGAATACGCTTGGCTCGAAGTCGTTTCTTAATACGTTTTTCCATTCCGGTACGGGTATGGAGGGCAATTCGTCAAGGGAAAAGGACGGTTTTTGCGGTTTCACCGCCGCGTATGCTTCCGGGGTAGAAACGGTGACGGGAGGCTTTACAATATATAATGTATAATCTTTCAGGGAGACCGAAACCGGTTTGAAGACATTGCCCGTCCCTGTGGCGATGACCGGCATATTCCGGATAAAGAAAGGACAGTCCGCGCCAAGGGTTGCCGCCATCTTTTCCAGCCTGCTGTCCGCTATCCGGAAATTGCACAAATCATTAACCAGCCTGAGTGTAAAAGCGGCATCCGAGCTTCCTCCCCCTAATCCGGCTCCCGGTGGAATCGCCTTTTTGAGGTATATTTCCAGCGGCGGAACAGCCTGTTTCCGCGCTATCAGGCCGTATGCTTTCATCACCAGGTTCTCTTCGGCGGAAGCAGTCAGTTTCAGTCCCGTCTGCCTGAATGACGCTTCCCGGGCGACGACGGCTTCCAGGGCATCTTTCAGGGGAACGGGGTAAAAGACCGTTTCGATGTTGTGAAATCCGTCCGGACGTTTTTCTGTTACATGAAGCCCTAAGTTTATTTTTGCATTGGGGAAACAAAGCATGGAGATAATGATTAGCGGTTAACTGTTCCTGCCCGGCTTTTTGAACGGTCTTTTGGACTGTTTGCCGTTTGGTTTCCGTCCTTTCCCGCCGGTTCTTTCATTACTTTCCTTTCCCTTTTTCCTGAAACGGCCTTTACTCTGTTTATGCTTTTCCGGCTCGTAGGGAGGAGCTTCTCCAAGGGACGGGTCAATGGGGATCTTATAGATTTCTTTGTTGAGAAATGTTTCCATCGCCCTGAAAGCGCCCTGTTCTTTTTCGGAAACGAAGGTGATGGCCAGTCCGCTTCCGTCCGTTCCGCGCGCTGTACGGCCTATTCGGTGTACATAATCCTCCGGATCTTTCGGCGTATCGTAGTTGATAACGATGCTGATGTCATTGATGTCAATGCCGCGGGAGACGACGTCGGTGGCCACCAGCACGTCAACATGTCCGTTGCGGAAGTCTTTCATGACCTGTTCCCGGTTACTCTGTTCCAGGTCCGAATGCATCTCTGCCGCATTGATATTCATCCGCTTGAATGCGGCAGCCAGTTCCTTTACCTTCTGCTTGGACGACGAAAACAGAAGGACGCGCTTCGGGCTGCTTTCCTTGAAATGTTTCTCCAGGATACGCATCTTCTGGGCTTCGTAACAGATATAGGCGGTCTGTATGATACTTTCCGGCGGCTTTGCAATTGCGATTTCCACCTCCTGCGGATCTTTCATGATACTGGCTGCCAGCGTCCGTATTTTGGGAGGCATGGTGGCGGAGAACATGATGATCTGGCAGTTGCCGGGCAGTTTCCTGTATATCTGAAGGATATCTTCGTAAAAGCCCATGTCGAGCATGCGGTCGGCTTCGTCAAGAATGAAAAAGGACACCCGCGACAAATCCACGCTGCCCATGTTCATGTGTGCGATGAGGCGTCCGGGCGTAGCAATCACAATATCGGTTCCCATCAGCATCCCTCTTTCCTGCTGTGCGTACGCGATCCCGTCCGTGCCTCCGTAGACGGCTACGGCGGAAACCGGCAGGTAATAGGAGAAGCCCTCCACCTGCTGGTCGATCTGCTGCGCCAGTTCGCGTGTGGGAGCCATGATCACGGCATTGATCGCATCTTCGGGATAGGCGCCTTTGCTCAGTTCGTTAATAACCGGCAACACGTAAGCCGCGGTCTTTCCGGTACCCGTCTGGGCACATGCGATGATATCCTTGCCTTCCAGTATGGGGGGGATTGACATTTCCTGTACAGGCGTCATTTCCTGAAAATTCATGGCATAAAGGCCGTCTAATACGGAATCTTCAAGATTCAGTTCGTCAAATCTCATTCTTTTTCAATTAAAAACGTCGCAAAAATAGCAGTTATTTCATTATCAGCCAAAATTTATCCGCAAAAAATGCAGTTGCCCCGGTCTCGAACGTTCATCCCCTGTTGCGTAACGCGGCACGGGCAGCGGGTAAGGAGGCGATGCGTCGCGTTTCTACATGATTTGTTTTTCTTAGGAGGGAGGTTAGGCCGGCGGAACAGATTGCTTTGTAGTTGCTGCCGTCGGAATAGATCAGGTAATATTCTATTTCCGGGATTTTTTCGGCCATTTTGCAGGCGGCTTCGATACCGAGGGCCATGAATGCGGTGGCGTAAGCGTCTGCTGTCATACAGTCCGGCGCCAGGATGGTAGCGCTCAGGAGGCTTTGTTCGGAAGGGTAGCCGGTGCGGGGATCGATGGTGTGCGCGTATTTTTTGCCGTCTTTCAAGTAGAAGTTCCGGTAGTTGCCGGATGTGGCGCATCCGCGTTTGCCGCACAGGCTGATGATGTTGTCCGGTTCGTATTTCAGGCCGGAGGGGTCGTCTTCCGGTTTGGGGATGCCGACCTGCCAGCATTTGCCGTGGGGGTTTTTGCCTTTTGCCGCCACTTCGCCGCCGATTTCCACCATATAGTTTTCGACGCCTTCACGTTCGAGCAGGGCGGCGATCACGTCGGAGGCGAATCCTTTCGCGATGGCTGAAAAGTTGAGTGTCATGCGCGGATCGTCCTTTATGATCCGTTTGTTTTCCAGGCGGATCTTTTTATAGCCGACGAACGACAGGATGCTGTCGATTTTTTCCTGCGAGATACTGTCGCTGTTTTCAAAGCCGAAGCCCCACAGGTTGATTAAGGGGGAGACTGTTACATCGAAGACTCCGTCTGAGTTTTCCGACACTTCCATGGCCTTGTTGAATACGGTGGCAAACCGGTCGTCCACTTCCACTTCTTCGTTGCGGTTCACTTTGGAGATGATGGAATTGGGGTTGAATGGGTTCATGGACAGGCTGAAGGCCTGCAGTTCGGCGTCTATTTTGTCGGTGAGCAGTCCGGCGGATTCGTATTTGATATGATATGACGTATGAAAAACACTGCCGCTCTCTTCGTAATATTTTTTTTCGTGCGTACACGACAGGCACACGCACCACATTATTACTGTCAGTACATTGACGGCTGCCCTGCCGACCGCACGGGGATCTCTGTACACGCCGTGTGCAACCTTCCTGCGGGCAAGCCGGGTGAATAACGGTTTTATTATTTTCATCATGCTCTAAAGATTAATCTGTTCCTGACAGGGTCAGTTGTTATTTCACCAGTTCGCTGAAGCGTTTCGGTATTGGGGTTTCGAAGCGCATTTCTTCGCCGGTCGCGGGATGCCGGAAAAACAGGCGCCGGGCGTGCAGCATCAGCCGTCCGCCGGGGTCGGTTTTTGCTCCGTATTTCGGGTCGCCGGCTACCGGATGGCCGATAAATTCCATCTGGGCGCGTATCTGGTTTTTGCGTCCGGTTTCGAGTTCGAGTTCTATCAGCGAACAGGCGGCATTGCTTTTCAGCACGCGATAGTGCGAGATCGCTTTCCTGCCCTGCTGCCTGCCGGTACAGAAGACTTTCATCCGGCTGTTTTCCGTAAGGTAGGTGACGATCGTGTCTTCGCTTTTTTCCGGGACGCCTTCTATCACGGCGACGTACGAACGGCGGGTGATCATCGCGTGCCAGTTCGAACGCAGGTATTCCTGTATGCTCCGGTTGCGTGCGAACATCATCAGGCCGGAGGTTCCCTTGTCCAGGCGGTGCAGTATGAATATCCGGTTCCGCAGGTCTGTTTTTTTCACGTGCCGGGACAGCAGGAAAGAGGCCGTATGCTCCTGTGAAGGAGAGTCCGGGACGGACAGCAGGCCTTCCTTTTTGTTCACGACGATCAGTTCGTCATCTTCCCATACGATCTTTAACTGCGGATGGCTAAAGGGAACGGGCGCTTTCTCCAGGCTGATGAAGACTTCGTCTCCCGGATTCAGCGGCGTATTGAAATGTGTCGAGGGCTTCCCGTTGACCTGTACCTGCCCGCGGCCCAGCAAGCCCTTGACGGAGGTTCTGCTCTGCCGGCCAAGCCATTCCAGCAGGTAGGGCAGTAGCGTACTGCTTTCTTTCACAATACTTTTTTTGCCTTCTTTTTGAGGATGCCGCATGGTTAGATTTCGTTGGAGAAATAGCTTTCCGGCAGGGCGCGGCAGTTGTACTGCGAGGCCATGATTTCACCGTAGGCGCCGGCGGAACGGAACGCGATCAGGTCGTTGCGGCATACCCTGTTCAGTTCGACGTCCCGGTTGAAGACGTCCGATGATTCGCAGATCGGGCCTGCGATGTCATACGTTTCGAAAGGCCCGTCGCCGGTGATGTTTTCCGGATGATGGTAGGCGTCGTACATGGCGGGACGTATCAGGTCGGTAAAGCCCGCATCCAGGATCGCGAACTGTTTCGCTTCCCCTTTTTTTACGTACAGGACTTTAGAGATCAGGGCGCCACACTGTCCGACCACGGAACGGCCGAGTTCGAAATGTATCCGCTGTCCTTCGCGCCGCTTCACGAACTGATGGAATACGGCGAAGTAGCTGTCAAATCCGGGTACCGGCCGGAGGTTCGGATGGCGGTAATCAATGCCAAGTCCGCCGCCGAAGTTGAGGTTTTCAATCCTGAGTCCGCGGGCTTCGAGTTCGTCCTGCAGTTCGTTGGCGCGAATGCAGAGGTTTTGGAATACGGAAAGATCGGTGATCTGTGAGCCGATATGGAAATGGATCCCCGAAAAACGGACACGGTTCATTTTGGGTAATTCACGGATTACCTCCTCCAGCCGGCGGCCCGGGTTTATACCGAATTTGTTTTCCTGCAGCCCGGTGGTGATTTTCGCATGTGTATGTGCGTCCACGTCCGGGTTTATGCGCAGGGCTACGGTTGCCGTTTTATCCTTTGCTTCGGCCAGCGCGTTGATCACTTCCAGTTCTTCCAGCGATTCTGCGTTGAAGCAGGCAATCTCCCTGTCCAGGCCCAGGTTTATTTCCCGGTCGGTTTTCCCGACGCCTGCAAAAACTATTTTGGAGGCAGGGAATCCGGCATCCAGGGCGGCCTGCACCTCTCCTCCGCTTACGCAGTCCGCTCCCAGTCCGTTTTTGGCAATGAGTGCGAGAATCTTCGGGTTCGCATTCGCCTTGACCGCATAGTGCTGGTGATAACCGTACCTGCCGGTTTCCGTCCGGATGGCATTTAATGTATCCTGCAGCAGCGCCATGTCATAATAGTAAAACGGCGTTTGCAGGCGTCTGAATTTTTCTACCGGGAAAATACCTTTGCTCATACTGAATATTAATTAAAAAGATGTTTGCTTAAAGCCTGGAGCGCCCGCTTTTTGTCGGAAGATTTCACCAGCAGGGACACATTATAGTTACTGCCGCCGTAAGAAATCATTCGCACCGGGATGTCTTTCAGTGCGGATATGATTTTGGCCTCGAAGCCGATGTTATCCCATTCGAGGTCCCCGACGACGCATACGATGACCATCTCCCGGTCTACCGTCACGGTTCCGTACTGTTTCAGGTCGTTCACGATCCCGTCTATGTGCTTCGGGTTGTCAATCGTTACGGAGACGCCCACTTCCGACGTGGTCACCATATCAATCGGCGTATGATGCGTTTCGAATATCTCGAAAACCTTGCGCAGGAAACCCGTTGCAAGCAACATGCGGCCGCTTTTTATTTTGATGGAGACGATGTTGTCCTTCGCGGCAACCGCTTTGATCCTGCCTTTTTCCATTTCGTTGGAGATCGTCGTGCCCGGCGCCTCCGGCTGCATGGTGTTGAGGAGGCGTACCGGTATATTATTCAGCTTGGCCGGCAGGATGCACGTCGGGTGAAGGATTTTCGCCCCGAAATAGGCCAGCTCCGCCGCTTCGTCGAAATTCAGGTGGCGTACGGGCGATGTGTTCTCTACCACTCTCGGATCGTTGTTGTGCATGCCGTCGATATCCGTCCATATCTGTATTTCTTCCGCCTGTATGGCTGCGCCGGCGAGGGATGCCGTATAGTCGCTTCCGCCGCGTTGCAGGTTGTCGATCTCGCCGTATGCGTTGCGGCAAATAAATCCCTGTGTGATATACAGGGCGGCATCCGGGTTTTTCCCGAGCAGGCCGTTCAGCTTTTCCTTGATGTAGACGGGATCCGGTTCCGAATTTTTATCGGTGCGCATGTAATCCAGCGCCGGGAGGATCACGGACCGGACGCCCGTTTCCTGCATGTACAGGTTCATCATGCCGGTAGACATCAGTTCGCCCTGCGCCAGTATGACGCGCTCCTCGAATGGCGTAAAGGGGTCTTTTACCAGCGAACGGATATAGTCCAGGTACGACCGGATCAGCGCATTCGCCTTCTCCCGGTATTCCTCCGTGGCGTATAACTCGCGGATTACACCGGCATATTTCTCCGCTAAACGGTGGATGATTTCGCCGGCGTCATCCGGTTTTTTTTCATACAGATAATTTGAAATCTCGACTAACGAGTTCGTTGTACCCGACATGGCGGACAGTACCACGATTTTCCGACTGCCGTCATTAATTAACCGGGCGACATCCCTCATCCTCTGCGCCGAGCCTACGGAGGTGCCTCCGAATTTTAAAACTTTCATACGTTTATGTTTTTATTCATATTCCAATTCTTCGTAAGTGAATGGAGTTCCTTCTTCCATATCAAAGAGCTTGTCGTTTTCGCATTTCACGACGCGTGCCGGGAAGGCTTTTACGATGTTGTAATTGTGCGTCGTCATGATGACCGCTGTTCCTCGGTGGCGTATATCGTGCAGTAACTGTACGATCTGGCTGCTTGTCTCCGGGTCTAAATTGCCGGTCGGCTCGTCGGCCAGTATGATTTCCGGGGTGTTGAGCAGGGCGCGCGCTATGGCGACACGCTGCTGTTCCCCGCCGGACAGTTCATGCGGCATCTTGTATCCCTTGTTGGGCATTCCGACCTGTTCCAGTACTTCCTCGATACGTTTGCTTATTTCGCTCCGGCTCCTCCAGCCGGTTGCTTTTAAGGCAAATTCGAGGTTCTTGATGGTGGAGCGGTCGGTAAGCAGCTGGAAATCCTGGAAGACGATGCCTAGCTTACGCCTTAGATAGGGAATCTCCCGGTTTTTTATCTTCTGCAAGTCATATCCGGCCACGTATGCGCTACCCTGACGGATGGCCACTTCGCAGTACAGGGCTTTCAGCAGGCTGCTTTTCCCGGAGCCGACTCTGCCGATTACGTAGATGAACTCTCCCCTGTGCAGCGTGAGGGAGGCATTGCTTAATACGACGTTTTCCTCCTGGCAAACTTCTATGTCTTCCAGTTGAACCAGTAAATCACTTTCCATCTTTATGTCTTTTCTTAAGTTCTTTTGCCAGGTCTTCGATGCTGAAACCTTTCGCGGTCAGCAGGACAATCAGGTGATAGATCAGGTCGGATGCTTCATAAATAAAGCCGCCGTCCGTCCCGTTGGTCGCCTCAATGACGGTTTCAACCGCTTCTTCGCCCACTTTTTGCGCCATCCGGTTGATGCCGTTATTGAAAAGGGAGGTCGTATAGGATCCTTCCGGTTTTTCACGGAAGCGGCGGGTGATGAAATCCTGCAGGTACTGCAGGAAAAAGATCCCTTCCCGGTTCGATTCCCCGAAACAGGTATCTGCTCCGGTATGGCAGGCCGGCCCGTCCGGGTTTGCCTTGATGAGAAGGGTGTCGCTGTCACAATCGGACAGTATTTTTACAACGTGCAGGAAATTTCCGCTTGTCTCGCCTTTCGTCCAGAGGCGCTGTTTCGTACGGCTATAAAATGTAACCTTCCCCGATTCGACGGTTACCCGATACGCTTCTTCGTTCATAAAACCCAGCATCAGCACTGCATTTGTCTGTGCATCCTGTACAATCGCCGGGACTAAACCGTCCATTTTACCAAAATCCAATTCCATATCTGTCTGTATTCAAAACTTTCAACTTTCAACTATTCTCACGTTTATGTTTTCATTCCGGAGGTACTGCTTCAGGCCGGATACTGTTATTTCGCCAAAATGAAAAACGCTTGCGGCTAATGCGGCATCGGCTTTTCCTTCGACAAAAACATCCCGGAAATGCTCCTTCGTTCCGGCGCCTCCCGAAGCGATGACCGGTATATGGAGTTTGCCGGCCAGCGCGGCCAGCGCATCATTTGCATATCCGTTTTTCACACCGTCATGTCCCATACTGGTGAAGAGGATTTCCCCGGCTCCGTGGTCTTCCGCTTCGGTGGCCCAGAGGAAGAGGTTCTTTTCCGTGGCGATGCGTCCCCCGTTCAGGTAGCAGATCCAGCGGTCTTCTTCCGGACGGGCGTCGATTGCCACCACACAGACCTGGCTACCGAAGTTCCGGGCAATCTCGCCGATCAGTTCCGGCCGGCGCAGGGCGGAGGAATTGACCGAAATCTTGTCGGCGCCGGCGTTCAGCAGCCGTTCGACGTCGGACAGTTCGTTGATGCCTCCTCCTACGGTGAAGGGGATATTGATGTGGGCGGCTACTTTTTTCACCAGTTCGGTAAAGGTTTTCCGGCCTTCGTGGGAAGCTGTAATGTCGAGGTAGACGAGTTCGTCCGCGCCCTGGCGGCTATATTCAGCGCCCAGTTCGACGGGGTCGCCCGCTTCCCGGAGATTGACGAAGTGGATGCCTTTCACCGTCATTCCGTCCTTTACATCCAGGCAGGGTATGATGCGTTTTGCCAGCATAATTCAGCTATTTAATTTTTCCAGTTCCTTCAGGGTGATCCGGCCTTCATAGATGGCTTTGCCGAAGATGACGGCCGGGAGGCCTGCTTCGTCGAGCGCTTCGATGTCTTTTACCGAGCTGACGCCGCCGCTTGCGATCAGGTAGATGCCGGGCAGCGCTGCGCTGATTTCTTTGTACAGCGCAGTCGACGGTCCCTGAAGCATGCCGTCGCGACGGATGTCGGTGCAGATTACTTTTGTGACGCCCTTCGCCTGATAGTCTTTGATGAAGGGGATCAGTTCCCTGGCGGTTGTTTCCTGCCATCCGCCGACGGCAATTTTTCCGTCTTTCGCGTCGGCGCCCAGGAGGATGCGCTCGTTTCCGAAACGGTTGAGCCATTCCTGAAAGAGTTCCGGCGATTTGACGGCGATGCTTCCTCCGGTAACCATCTGCGCCCCGCTGTTGAAGGCGATCTCAAGGTCTTTGCCGGATTTCAGTCCGCCACCGAAGTCGATGACCAGCGGGGTCGCGGCGGCAATCCGTTCCAGCGTCCGGAAGTTGACGATCCGGCCTTCGCGCGCGCCGTCCAGGTCTACGACATGCAGGCGTCTGATGCCGCAGCCTTCAAAGGATTTTGCCATTTCCGGCGGGTCTTCGCTGTAGACCGTCCGGGAGGCGTAGTCGCCCTGTGTCAGGCGTACGCATTTTCCGTCGATTATATCAATAGCGGGTATCAGCTCTATCATCTATTATTCTGCATTTATAAAATTCCTCAAAATCACTTCGCCTGTGTCTCCGCTTTTTTCGGGATGAAACTGTGTGGCATAGAAGTTGTCTTTTTGCATGGCTGCGCTGAACGGATGGATGTAGTGGCCCGTTGCCGCCGTATCGTCCGTTACGGAGACATAATAGCTGTGGACAAAATAAACATACGGATTTTCCGGAAGTCCCCTGAACAGTCCGCCCCGCATATCCGTCAGTAAATTCCAGCCCATGTGCGGGACTTTATCTTCATGCCGCTGTGGAATAAAGCGTTTGACCGCTGCATCGAAGATCCCCAGGCAGTCCGTATCACCGCCCTCGTCCGAATGGCTGCACATCAGTTGCATGCCGATGCAAATGCCTAAAACGGGCTGTTTCAGTTCGCATATCAGCCGGTCCAGGCGGTGTTCGCGCAGGTAGTTCATCGTCGTGCGGGCTTCTCCCTGGCCGGGAAATACCACCCTGTCCGCCGCCCGTATGATTTCCGGTTCGTCCGTTATGACGGGGGTGATCCCCAGTCTTTTCAATCCGTAATCTACGGAACGGATATTGCCGGCGTTATATTTTATAATAACTGCTTTCATTTATTTTCCCTATTCAGCCGGCAAAGGTAATACAAGCCGGGAGGAATACAAAACAAACCGGTTTGTTTTTATTTCCGGGGCGCCGTTTATCTTCCGGTTTTTATTCTTTTACAGTGACTTCTATACTTTTAAGCGCATTTTCCCCGGACGAGTCGCCATACAGGATGCTGTATTTGCCCGGGCGGACTTCCAGGAGCTGTTTTGTATCGTTGAACGAAGCGAATGCTTTCGGTTCGAGCGTTATGGAAACAGTTTCCGTACCGCCCGCCTTAACCGCTATCCGGCGGAAGCCTTTCAGCTCTTTGATCGGGCCTTCGGGATCGTTCGGATTTTTTACGTAGACCTGTACGATTTCATCCCCGTCCATATTTCCGGTGTTTTTGACCGGGACCGTCAGGGTGACAGCCCGGTCTTTTCCGATTTCGGAGGATGACAGGGAAGCCTCTTCAACGGCGAACGTTGTATAACTCAATCCGTAGCCGAACGGATAAAGCGGTTCTTCCGTCAGATAGCGGTAGGTGCGTCCTTTCATTTCATAATTCTCAAAGTCCGGGAGCTGGGCGATGGATTTGTAGAATGTGACGGGCAGTTTCCCGGAGGGATTACAGTCTCCGAATAAAATATCCGCTACTGCCGCGCCTCCTGTCTGTCCGCCGTACCATGCGTTCAGGATGGCGTCCACGTTTTCATCTTCCCACGTAAGAGCGAGGGCGCTTCCCGTGCATACCGCGAAGATCACCGGCTTTCCGGTTTTCTTCAGCGCTTTCAGCATCTCCCGCTGTATTTTCGGGAGTTCGATATCCGTACGGTCTCCCTTTTTGAATCCGTCTGTGAATACCGGCATTTCTTCTCCTTCCAGGCGGGGCGACAAGCCTCCCGCAAAGATAATAACATCCGCCTCTTTCGCCTTTGCCGCCGTCTCCGTCAGATCGACCGGCCTGTAAAAGCCGATTTCGAAATTCAGATCCGCACTGCCGATTTTCTGTACATATTCTATCCTGATCCGGTATTTTCCTCCCTTTTCCGCTTTCAGCGTATAGCTCTTTTTTCCCCCGTATTCATTTGTCCACAGTTCCATCACCTTTTCTTCCTCCACAAACAGGCGGAATCCGTCGTTTCCGGAGAGGTTTAAAATGATATCGCCGGAGACGGGCGATTCGAACACGCCGGTGAAGCGGGCGGTAAAGTCCGTCAGGTTGACATTGGGTGCAAACTGTGTGTTTCCGCCGGTTGTGTAGTGTATATCCGGCACAACTCCGCTGTAAACAGGCTCGCCTTCAAAGCCGGTGTTGTTGAAAAATTCGGCGCCCAGTCCGGTATTGCCTCCGGCGGTAATGCAGTTTCCAAGGTTGAAGAACATGATGTTATCCGTATGGTTGCATCCCGGTTCATAGATGATTTCCGCATCCGGCATTTTGTTCCGTATGCCCTCCAGGATCGTGACCGTATGTGTCGGGAAACCGTTGTAGTTGGCCCATAACATGGTGGAATCGTTCGCATTGGGGCCGACTACGGCTATTTTTTTGAGGGTTTTGTCCAGCGGCAGGACTTTCCGTTCGCCGGATGTTCCGTTTTTGAGCAGCACCATGCTTTTGCGGGCCATATCGAGCGCCTGTGCGACGTGTGCGGGCGATTCAACGACGCTGTACGGTATGGATGCGTACGGAATGCGGCCGTCCGGGTCGAACATGCCCAGTTTAAAGCGGCCCTTAAACAGGCGGCGCAGTGAGATGTCCAGTTCTTCTTCCTTTATTTTCCCGTTTTTTACCGCCTCCAGCAGCGCTCTGTAGCTGCCTCCACATTCCACATCCGTTCCCGTGCGCACGGCGTCGACGGATGCGGATTCCTGATCCGGGTGTGTTTCGTGGCGGGGTGTGTGGGGGTCTTTCCGCCAGAAGTCGTCGATGGCTCCGCAATCCGATACGATAATATTTTCATATCCCCAGTCATTGCGCAGGATGCCGGTGAGCAGTTTGCCGCTGCCGCAGCAGGGCTGTCCTTCGAAGCGGTTGTATGCGCACATGACTTCCTGCACGTTTCCTTCCCTGACAAGCGTTTCAAAGGCCGGCAGATAGGTCAGGTAAAGGTCGCGGGGAGAGACGGCGGCGTTAAATTCGTGGCGGTTCCATTCCGGGCCGCTGTGTACGGCGTAGTGCTTGGCGCAGGCGTGCGATTTGAGGTATTGCGGGTCGTCGCCCTGCAGGCCTTTCACTACGGCCAGGCCCAGGCGTGATGTCAGGTACGGGTCTTCGCCGTAGGTTTCCATGCCGCGTCCCCAGCGCGGGTCGCGGAAGATGTTGATGTTGGGCGTCCAGAAGGTGAGTCCCTTGTAGCGGTCGTATTCTTTTTCCTTTTGGTAGCGGTGGTATTTGGCGCGGGCTTCGTCGCTGACCATGGTGAAGGTCCGGAGGAGGGCGTCTTCGTCGAATGTGGCGGCCATGGCGATGGACTGGGGGAAGACGGTGGCGCGTCCGGCGCGGGCGACGCCGTGGAGGGCTTCGTTCCACCAGTCGTATTCGGGGATGCCAAGGCGCTCTATGGCGGGGGTTTGGTTCATCATCTGGCTTACTTTTTCTTCGGGGGTGAGCCTTCCGAGGAGGTCTTCGACGCGTTCGTCCGTGCT
>JAISCL010000369.1 GCA_031265585.1 Tannerella sp.
GAAATCGCCCTCGACCCGGAGAATGTGCAGGCAGCGGCAGCAGCCGTACAGAACGCGGCGAAAACGGTGGAAGAAAAAATCTCGGAACAGGTAAACGCGGTTGTCGGGGAAAACTTCCAATTCGGGAAACTCAAGTAACAAACTCAACAAAATCAACAGGGAATGGCTAATACGGTTAATTTTATGCAAAACAGCTACAGCGGTGAAGTCCTCGAAGACCTCCTGACCTACACCGCCCAGGGCAACGACACGTTTAAGGAGGGATTAATCCACATCAAAAGCGGTATCCAGCACAAGTACACGCTTCCGCTCATCAAGCTGGGCGAAGTGATACAGGACAATGTCCCGACGCCCGCCAGCAATCACGGGGGCAAGGGACCCGGCGGCGAAAACGAATACCGGCTTACCGAGCGCTGCCTCGTGCCGCAGGAATTTATGATATACGTCGAGTTTAACCCGCGCGACTACGAAAAGTACTGGCGCTTCGCCCAGCCGGACGGCAACCTCGTATTCCGTGACCTTGACCCGCGTATTCAGGCAACCATGCTCCGCCTGCTGATAGACAAGAAAAACGAATACATCGGCAACGCCATCCGGACTTCCTGCAAGGGGGGAAGCGCCGCATCCGGCATTACTTCCCCCAGCGACAGTGTCGCAATCGGACACGGGAAGGAAAAATATTTTGACGGCTTTATCAAGCGCGTCATCGACAATGTCCACGACAGCAGCCCGGAAGCCGTAGCCGGAGGAAAAGTGATTATTTCCGGAACCGCGGAACTGGCATCCGGCGCTGCCGTGGAACAGGCGCTTTATACCATGTGGCGCAAGTCGCCGAAGCAAATCCGCAAGAAATCGGGCTTAAGCTTCGTCATCGGCTGGGATGCATGGGATGCTTACGACCAGTATATTTCCGACAAGCAGGTAAAATATGCGGAAAATACGGAAGTCAACAAGTACCGTTTCAAAGGAAAACGCATTATCCCCATCGTCGGCATTCCCGAACACACGGTTGTCCTGGGCGAGTTTACTTCCGGCATGGAATCGAACCTCTGGATGGGCGTGGACTACGCCAACGATATGGACGTACTGAAAATCGACCGCTTACAGTCCAACTCCGAACTGTTCTTTTTTCAGATGAGGATGAAGATGGACGTTAACATTGTCCGTCCGGCTGAAATCGTAGTACATACCGCTTATCAGAAAACAACAGCTTAAATCATGGCAAAGAAAATAACAGCAGACGAACCGGCAAATCTTTCCGGAAATGAAACGCTCAATCCTGTTTCGGAAACGACCGCCTCCGGAAATGAAGAAAACACCGGAGAAAGCAAAGACAAAAAGGAATTGGAAACTCCGGCTGCCGGAGGCGAAATATCGGAAAAAACGCTTCCTGCACCGGAAACAAATCCGGTTGTAGAAAATCTGCCGCCTTTTGTCGAGGCGATATTCAAGGCATTTCCCGTTTACGAAACGCTTTACATTGACGCGCAGGGTGGTGTTTATGCTCCCGAAACCCATTCGGAAGTACGGGGAAAAGCCCCCCTTTACAAGAACCCGTACCACAAATAACCGGGCTAAACTCATAATTCATAACTCATAATTCATAATTCAAACAGTGGCTTTAGGAAACGTATTTATCAGGGATGTGGACGGAAATATTCCGTCTGCCGCTTCTTCCGGGAACGAAAAAGTGACGGGACTTTTGTTTGACGTATCCCTTCAACCCGCTTTATTCACTTCGGGTTACGGCCTGAACAACAGGAACCGCCTGGAAATGAACGATGTGATTTACATCACCAGCCGCAAATCCTCCATCAAGGATTTCGGGATAATCGAACGGGTGGACGTCAGCGACGAAGATGAAGAAAACAACGGGAATTTCTTTCACGGTATCCCCGCCTGGCATATACGGGAGTTTTTCCGCATGTCGGGCAATGTGGATGGCAACGGCAAACTGTATGTCATGTTTGCCGATTGCAGCGTGGACTGGGATGCGGTCGAAATCATGCAGCGCGCCTCCGGAGGCAGTATCAATCAACTGGGTATCTGGACGGAACAGCCGCTTTGGAAGGCAAACGGCGGGGCGGACAGGTACAACCTGGATATTGTTAAATCGCTCAATGATAAGGCGGCAAGGCTGGCGGAAGAAAACCAGCCCCTGTCGCTTGTCCTTTCTGCCAACCCCTCCAATACCGGCAGCCTGACCATTGAAGGCAAACAGGTGAACCTGAACAAAATCCCTTCCGCTATCTGTGAGGCAAGCCGCATATCGGTCATTTTCGGGCAGGCATGTTCGGAAAAGGTTTCCATGATGCAGAAGCGCAATAGCAATAACACGCCGGTCGGCTTTCTTGGAGCGATGATGGGCGCTATTGCGAAGGCGAATGTACAGGAATCGGTGGCATGGGTGAAGCAGTTCAATCTCTTTGCCGATGATTTCCAGGATATTGAACTTGGATTTGGCGATATTAACATGAACGGGGAAGATGAATTTGTGAGCCTGAACCGCTACGAATCCCTTTCACCGGTATTGCTGGACGAACTGGACGACAGGGGATATATCTTCCCGATTAAATACGCAGGGAAGGAAAACGGCATTTACATTTCCAAAGACCAGACATGTTCTGCGGGAGATTTCCGCACCCTTGCCCGCAACCGGACGATAAACAAGTCGCGCCGGGCGGTTCGTGCAGCGCTGCTCCCGTATGTAAATTCGCCGTTAATGGTCAATCCGGCAACAGGTTTCCTGGCGCCTTCCAAAATCACCGCCTTTAAGACCCTTATCGGCGAAATCCTGAATAAGATGAAGGCGGCGCAGGAAATATCGGGCTATTCGGTGGTTATCGACCCCAGTCAGAACGTGCTGGTCAGCGACACACTGGTTATTTCCTATTTCATTGTACCGGTGGGAGTGGCAACAAAAATTTATGTGGAAGAAGGTCTTTCATTAACGGAAAAACAGTAAACAGACATGGCAGTAATCAACAATGTGGCATATAGCTGGTCGATGATAACCCTTTCCTCGACCGCCCTGGCTATCGACGAGGGCGGTACATCGCTCGAAGGCGTTTCGGGAATTAAATGGTCAAAGAAACGGAAAGTGGAAAGCAATTACGGCATGGGCGGAAAACCGGTCAGCCGCGGATTCGGAAACATCACCTATTCGGCGTCCCTCACGATGGACTACGCCACGCAGCAGCTATTAAGAAGCACCTACGGCTCGCTTATGGATATTGGCGAATTTGACCTGATTATATCCTTTGCCAACCCGATGGCTTCCGACGACTGGACGACAACGACCGTGACGTTGAAAGGCTGCATCTTTACCGAAGACGGAATGGAAAGCAAGCAGGATGATACGGACATTACCCACGAGTTCGACCTCAATCCGTTCGATATTCAAATCGGTGATTCAGACTCTATTTAATTTTTGACAGTGAGCGATTTAAGAAAAGTATTTGCCACTTTGGGCGCCAGCAGCCACGTGGAAGCCGTCCGTGAAAAAGACGACTGTTATGCAACCGCGCCGGAAGCGGTTGACATTCTTTTGAAACATTTTGAAATCCCTCAAGCAACAAAAATCTGGGAATGCGCCTGCGGCGAGGGACATTTATCCAAACGGTTGATTGAACGCGGTTTTGATGTCCATTCAAGCGACCTTGTAA
Source organism: Tannerella sp. (assembly GCA_031265585.1). Lineage (GTDB taxonomy): Bacteria > Bacteroidota > Bacteroidia > Bacteroidales > Tannerellaceae > Tannerella. The sequence continues at coordinate 3,666 of JAISCL010000369.1, forward strand.
ATCGCGGTTACGGGGAAGTGAAAAACTTTTTCGACTGTACGGAGAAACCGGATGCAGGCACTTTGATACTGACCAATCCGCCTTACAAGCATGCAATGGAATTTGTGCTTCATGCTTTGGAACTGTTGCCGGAAAACGGATACTGCCTCATGTTCCTGAAACTGTTATTCCTGGAAGGACAGAAAAGATACGCCGAACTGTTCCGGATTCATCCGCCCAAAACGGTTTACGTGTTTTCCGGACGGATGAAGTGCGCCAAAAACGGGGAGTTCAAATCCGGTGATGACTTCAATTCCGCAATGGCTTACTGCTGGTATCTCTGGCAAAAGGGATTCAAGGGAAAACCGGTTATCGAATGGATCTAATCAGTCATTACAGGAAAGCCCGAACATAGAAAAATAGAGTCACCGGTCAAATGTTATCCACGATTGATGAGGAAGAAAAGCAGGTATCAGCAATGTTAGTAGCAGGTCAGAGGCGAA
>JAISCL010000377.1 GCA_031265585.1 Tannerella sp.
ACTGCCAATCGAGTGAGTGATACACTGCCACTCACTCTATTGGTACACTGTCGATAAGCCCTGTTGATACACCGTCGATAAGCCCTGCCGGCACACTGCCGGATCGAAACGCCCTCTGAGCTGTTTGTTTGCACGCTTAAATGAAAATCTTTGTGTATGCCATAGAATAAAAGTGTGTAAACATTCGGTCATCAAAATAAACCGGACGAAGATTAATCATTTGAAGAAGGATTTTTAAAAGGAATATGAATGTTTTACAAAAACAATACAGTCAGAAGATGATATGAATTTTAAAATATTTAAACCGGAAGAGTTATGAAAAAGGTAAACATTAGCATCCTGGCCGGATGTATTTTCATGATTGCATCGTGTCATAAATCGCCTGAAAAGGTTGAGCGGGATTTTTTGAAGAGAGCGATTGAGCGGATTGATGTGAACCGCGAATATCAGTGGATTGTGATATTGCCCGGACTGGGAGGTCACGGCTGCATTCAGGAAGCGGAAGTTTTCATGCAGCAGTATATTGCGGACAGGCGGATTTTGTTTGTACTGACAAAGATATCATCATTGACAATCTTACAGCAAAAGACAGAAGTCCGCATAGATGAACATCCCAATATTTATGTTGACAGGGAGAACCGGTTTGACATTCCGACCGGCAACAGGATCTATCCCTGCACTGTTTACATGAATGACGGAAAGATGGATGACTATTTCTTTCAGTGTCCGGGGAACAACGCCTTTCGTATATTGGAGAATGTCATAGCGCTTCAGCAATGAAACGGGATAAATGATAAAAACAGTATGATAAACAGAAAGTTAAAGAATAGCAGTAAACTGTTGATGAATATTTCATCAGCGGCAATGCGGTTCTTTGTCCTTTTCCTTTCATGCTGGAAAAAAATAAGAAGAATCCCTTCATCAACCATCCGAAGTATAAAGACAGCAGCCATCCGGAAGCCTGTTCGGAAGCTGTGCCATATTGCAGTTGACATCCTTTTCTGGGGTTGCATTGCGGTGGTGGCATATGTTGTCGGGCAGACGCTGCTTTTTGCTTCGTTCAGGATACCGACCGACTCTATGCAGCCGGGGCTGATTGGCGGCGATTATGCGCTGGTATGGAAACCCGTACTGGGAGCGCGGATATTCAATCTTTTTGACGCCGTTAAAGGGAAAAAAGTTTCGATACGCCGGCTGCCGGGCCTGCGGAAAGTGCGGCGTAACGACGTGCTCGTCTTCCATTTCCCCTATCCGCACAGGGATGACAGCATCGGAATGCATATCCTGAAATACTACATCAAGCGTTGCGTCGCCCTCCCCGGCGATACGTTCCGCATCGACAGCGGGATTTACCGGGTGGACGGCGTGACGGATACGCTGGGCGTTTATCACCGGCAGGCAGAAATGGCGGAAATGGCGGACAGCACGTTTCAGACAGAAATCTTCCGCTGTTTCCCGTTTGATTCGGCATACCGGTGGAACGTCAAGCAGTTCGGCTCGCTGTATGTGCCCTGCAAAGGCAGCGAGGTGGCGATAGATATGCAAAACATCGCGCTGTACGGAAACCTGATCGCGTACGAGACCGGCCTTCAGATTACGGTCAGGGAGGGGCAGGTATTTATGGATGATAAGCCTTTGCCTGCATATACCTTCACGCACGACTACTATTTTATGGTTGGCGACTGGGTATTCGATTCCCGTGATTCCCGTTACTGGGGTCTGTTGCCGGATGATTTGATTGTCGGCAAGGCGGCTTTTATCTGGTGGTCGGTCGACATGCGAACCCAAAAGTTCAGGTGGGACCGGTTTTTAAAGAAAATACAATGAATCCGATATAATATGAAACACAGCAAAGAAGAACCGGCAAGCCAATACGGAAACAGCCTGGCACACAGCCCGCATTATACTGATGAAAGAACCGAAAGTGCAGTCGACTGCTGTCCGGGAGATGCGGGAGAAAATGAAGGAGATCATTCAGGATTCGAAAATTCAAAAACATACAGATAATGAACAAAGAAATTAACATGGGCGCACCCATCAGGAAAACAGTGAAAGAACAGCAGATCAGTGTCAAAGGCTTTGCCGAAAAATCAGGCAAAGGCAGGGGTACGGTTTACATAAAGGAAATATTTTCAGGCATTTTTATAGAAATGCTGGAGAGGCTTGTCCGCCTGTTTTCAACCGTAACGATTTGTCCGAATCGGGAAACCCTTTCAACCGCATACAGTGATGTGGCGCTGTTGCAGGAGACAGCAAGTAAAGACCCGCTTGCTCCGGTATGTCAAACGCTCTTTCAACTGGGCAAAAACAACCTGGACAGGTTCGGGAACTTACCGGTTGCTTCCGATACCGTTAAGTTCCCTGATGTAAATTTTGCGTTTACATACTATAACGGAAGCCGTCCGATCCTTTCCGGTGAAAATTGACCCGGTTTTTAACCGTAAGTCCGGATGATGATGTTTCTTCCTGCAAATTCAGGGTCACGATTTTCCGGACGGCATTTATCGGA
>JAISCL010000007.1 GCA_031265585.1 Tannerella sp.
GCGGGGCGGTTTGCCTCCCCAGCCTGTAAACTGTTCCGATTCCCCGTTTTTGGAGGATTTTGCCGCGCTTTTTTTTCGTTGTGCCGCCATCTTACTGTCAATTATTGACTGCAAATATACGGAATTATTCTGTCCGAATCATGATTCCCTCAAGATTTCAGCGATTACTGCGATTTTTCAATCCCGTTAAAATCCCTCCGGGCATTTCCAGGTTATCATTCATGCACGACACAGCAAAAAAAAGGCTTGCGGGGATTTGCCGCAAGCCTTTTCTAATATAAGGAAGTTTTTTTACTTCACAAGAACTTTCGTAGCGCTTTCACCCTGAACGGTTACAATCACAATACCGGCAGGAACTGCAATGGAAGCATTGTCTGAACTAAGTACGGTATTGGCTATTGTCTGGCCAAGTATGTTACTTATGACAACCGTCTTACCGGATGCATTCTGAACCGTAATCGCACCATTACCGCCAAGAATCTTAACACCTGAAGAGGCTACAGGATCATTGGATACCGGCTTAATTTCACCGTCTGGGTAATTAACATTCATGATCGTACCTTCACCGAGCAACTCATTCGTATGCATGGCAGAACGGGTGATAATAGGCACTTCATTGTCATATTTAACCCAGCCGCCATATCCCGGACGGATGATCGGACCATTAACACGGTCACGGTTTGTTGTTTCCGATTCAATAATGAAATCATCCGCAAGCCGTTCAATATAACGGAATGAGAATACCCAGTCCTTATGTTCATTATTATCCAGGGCAATGATAGCTTGAACACCGATTTTTGTACCTACACACGGTTTGCCATTAGCAGTGAGCAACTTACCGAAGTCGACATTCGTAGCGTCGGCGCCATAACCATCTGTAATTAACTGTTCAATCACCGCCTGCGTATCAAATGCTTTACCCTCATACTTTACGTTTTTCAATACATACAAACTGTCGCCACGGTGGATCGCCCATGCAAAGGCAAGACGTTCCCATTTGGTTTTAGTATATGAACGGGTATATGCATTACCGGTCACTCCATTGATCGGAGCATGTATTTTATCCAAGTTAACCGGCTGCACAAGATCATAGTTCACAACTTCACCCACTGCCGGAGTCACTTCTTTTGCATACATAGAGGTGTTAAACAGGTAACGACCAATCTTATAACCCCTGTAATCCACTTTACTTGCACCACTTGGAGGACAAACCCGACAAGGATCAACATCTTCCACATCAACTGCAAGCATATACTGTGGTTTAATCCAGCCTGTACCACGGTTAACAAATGCAGTATCCACATAAAATGCATAGTTTGTATTTCCGTGAGGATCATCATTTTCCGTTACCGACGGGAATGTCTTGACATTCTTGAAACCTAAGAAACTGATTACCTGTCCAAGTGAATCCTTCAACAATTCATTCTTATCATTGACATTGTATGCCCAGCCGCCACCGCTTGTACTTCTATCGCCACCTGAATTTTCAAATAACTTTTCATTCTGATTATGGAAGCGGTGGAATTCAAGAACCAAAGGCGTATCATCGTTTGTCCTATCCAAAGCATCATTCCAATGGAAACGACGATACAGCGGATCTTCATCACGTTCTAACGTAAAGGTTGCCGGAACGGACTGTCCATCAGCACGTACAGCGATCCTTAAGTCGGGTACTTCTTCTCCAACGGTAGCGATGAACGCACCCAATTCTTTCGAAATTCTAACCTGATTTACGATCTTTTTGGCGATGTCAACATTCCATTTGTACGTAATATATTCTTCTACATCCTGCAATTTGGTTTGATGTCCGTCCACAATAGAGATTGTATCAAGACGCTGAACAAGGGCAAAATAATTTTCATAAGCCTTGTTTCCTTCTTTATTCACTCCCTCAATTCCAAAATAGGTATTACGGAAATAGAAGTAAGGAATACCAAACACACCTTCCACACGTCCGGTGTTCGGCTTATACGGCCTGGTTGCATAAACCCTGTCAGCCAGGATATAACGATCCTGTTCACCTGCGGTCAGATAATCGCCACCGATCGTCGGAGCAAACTTGTAGTAGTCTTTCAGTAAAAGACGGTATGCCTGGCGAGCCAATGGCTTCAGATAGTCTATTGTTTTACCGCCGGGACGAACAGTAGGCATATACCCGAAGTGTTCCATCACAATCGAATCCCTGTTCATATAGAGGTTATCTTTCTTTCCGAATTGATCATAGATAGCAGAGTAATCTTTCTGATCCCTATAAGGTTTATTGTCTTTATCATAACCGATAAGAAGTCTCTCGTCTCCTATGTTTTCATACGGCATTTCCTGCAACATGAAATACAATTTTTCATGAAAGTCTTTACCTCTGAGATAGATTGCCGAATCCTCTTTCGGGGTATTATAACCATCCCAACTCATAAACCTCGCATCAGCGCCTGTCGCCAGGAAATGGAGGAATTTGAATGCATATACATCAACATACGTTCCATCCTTGTCAAGATAATTATAACCAAGCAACTGGTCTTCCTTTACATTTTGTGCCAGAGGCAAGAATGAATAGGTGTCCGTGCTATAGTGTTCCGCATTGCTAAAAGCGCCTTTACCCAAAGCGGCGGGTATTCCTGCACGGATAATCGCAAATTTGTCATTCGCAAATGTTGCTCCCGCATAATGACCACCAATCCGCATTTTCTCCTTGCCGCTTGCATATACATATACATAATCAAATGTAACATTTCTAAATTCACGGTTTGTAAGTTTGAATGGCGAACCAGCTCCCTGACGTTTATTTTCCACGACCCACTGGTAAGAAGGCATCTGCGTAGGATCTTCCCCCTTCTGAGGAGTCACCCAATATACAGAATCTGTTATGGAGTAAAGCGGAACACACAGATATTCGCCGCTCGCATTACGGATCAGATACAAATCATCCTTTATTGTTGCAAGACCGTCGTCTTCAGTTCTACAACTCGTTCCAATTCTAAATCTGATCGTTGTCTTCGCAGGAATAGACTGATTGATCGTTGCAATACGAGTATTAGCACCATTTTGTTCAAGGTCCTGTATATCTACATAGAACAAAGAGTCTCTATATAAATCGCCGTGGCCATTAGTTGCTGAGTTAATTCTATAGGTAAAGGATAACGGTTCCTCCTTAACAAAGAATACTGATGTATCGGCTGTAGAGATCATCACCTTATCCATGTTCTTTGGAGATGATTCCGGATACCACTCAATAAATGAATGAAAAAAACTACCACCATCTACAGTTATTGACGGTGCTGCCCCATGAGGATATATACGATTTGCGTTTATCTGATATTCATAAAAATAATCCTTATTACTATTACCCGCAGCAATCCATAAATCAGAAGGACGCCATAGCGATCCTGTAAAATTGGGAGATGCAGTTAATCTGAATGAGTTCGTCCACCAGGCAGGCTCTACCGGATGATCTTTATCTCTATAATCCTTATAAGCGACACGTGTCTGATATACATTTACAAGCGCTTTATCTTCATACGGATCATATACTACACGGAATTTAGACTGATTTTCCATGATAGAGTCCGTATGGAAAGCAAGTATGTAATTCACGGAATCCTTATAGAATGCAGCCTGTACTTTTGGCTCATTTGACCAAATATAAGTTGCATAGCCAGCAGACCCACTTGTGGGACGTGCAAGATAATCTGTCCCTGCTGTTAAAGTCCCTAATATATTGCCCAAAGTACTAGTTGCTGATAAAAATGTCCATTGCCATGTACCAGTAATACTCGCAAGGTTTGTAGAAGCATAGCCACGCACTTCCTCCCAGATAGTTCTTCCATTAGGACCTAAAACATCTTCTACTGTAATAGTACCCGGAATCGAAGCCGGGAAAGTTGAACTCCAAATAATTTCACCATTACTATTATCAACATAACCACCTACCGTCGGATAAACTCTTTCAAAATATTTTACAACAGCCCAAATAAGGCTATCTCGGCGCCAATAAACATTGCCATAAGTCGAATCACCGAGAAAGTAGTTAGCGAAATATAGAGCAGAGTCCGGCTTACCAACACTACCTTTATAATAATCTGAAGCTTTTCCCGGGAATGAGAAACTCCATTTCTGGTTATCAGCAGTTGTATCACGACGATTTCCTGACCAGTTGAATCGCAGGAATTCATCATTTCCATAGTTCCAGAATGCGGTATCCACATATAACCATTGTCCATTTTGTGAAGCTTTTCCTTCGGCATCCGCCTGCTGGAATTGCATATAACCGTAACGGTATAATGAATCGTTTACTTCAAATGCTCTCAGCCAACCTTGTCCATGAGGATCAGCATTCGGAGTTCCTTTGGTGAACGGATTCCATCCTCCATTAGTTATATCCGTATTCTTTGCATCTTTATCAAATAAGATGGTTGTATTAATCGCATTATAATCATCTGCATTCAACACAAACTTATCTAATTTTTTCAATGTGAAAAGAAGCACGTTGGAGACGTATTTTCCAGTCGTGCGTACATTTCCGTATTCATCTCTTATAAGATCATTAGCAGCCACATACTTAACAGTAACTTTCCAGCCACCTGTACCGTCTGTATCGGTTGTACTTTTTGGTATGTCGTACGGCAAGGTTGTGTCGTCAATCACCAGCACAAGAACAGAATCAGGCTCTACAAAAGAATACAACGGCATATTAGTCTGCAAATCATAATCCTTAGTAGATGTCTGTGAAAAATGCCATCCGGAAACGATCAATTCGACATCATCAACGAGATTAATACCTGTTTTAGATCCATTCATACCGGTATAGATCCGACGTCCTTCTCCGGCCGGATCATCATACCATAGCTCAGGCCTTGTCGTTTGCAACGGGGCTTCCAACTGTTCGCCGGTAGCCATATTATCAAAATCAAAAATTGCATTAGATCCCGAAATACCACTTGTTGTTGTGGAAACGCACCAGGAAGCCCGACGGACCGCCTCAAACTTACGAGATCCTTTATACTTAAAGCCATAGCGCTGATCATTACCATAAGCAATATCTAATGCCGTAAGCGTATCCATACGAAGTTGTCCTAATCCATCGACAAACATAACATAGGACAATTCTCTTGAAGTTTTTGTCTTACCGACATTCAACTGAAGTTCGGGAAGTGCACTGATTACTGCAGGAGTCGGATTGGCAATATCCGTGATACTCAGCAAATAATAAGCTTGATTACCACTTAATCTTGAAACTTTATCCGCTCTTAATGTATCAGCAAAGGAGGTCACACCAGGCACCTTGTAGTGAACAGTTGGCGTTTGTGCACTTGCTGTAAACGAAAAGCCCATGGATAACAAAGCTCCCACTAACAGAGTGAAAATTTTTTTGTTCATAATCATATAGTTTTATTATTAATAATTTCTCCGATTTTTTAAGTTCCATCCCTTCCCATAAGGCGGCTCCCGCTCAGGGAAGCCCGCCTTATTCAAAGGAATAGATTCTTATTTTTTATTTCACAATTGATTTAACAGTTTTTTCGCCTTTTACGGTTACAATAACAATACCCTTAGGAGCTTTCACTGTTACATTATCACTATTCGGAACGATATTGGCAATTGTCTGGCCCAGCAGATTGGTTATCGTCACCTGCTTACCGGCTACATTCTGAACGGATATTTCGTCGGTTCCGGAAATAACTTTCACAGGCGAATCCGAAGAAACAGGATCATTGGACGTAGCTTTGGCTTTACCTGCCTTTACATTGAACACTTCAGCCTGTCCGATAGCAGCTTCATACGCTATATGACTTATGGCGGGAACACCGTTATCCAGTACAATCCAACCACCCTGCACAGGAGCAATTTTACGGTTTCCAAAAGGATTGCGGTTTGTCGTTTCCGATTCGATCATAAACGCTTTCGTATCATTATCCACAAAGTCGTTGCCATCTTTGTCCGGGTTTTGCGCATCCGCATTCACGAAACGAAATGAGAAACAAACATCATTGTGATAGTTTTGCCATGCTCCTAAATCATAATAAGTACCATATCGGTTGCTTGCGCTAGGAGGTTCAGGTGTTCTTGCCGTACCCTGAGTCAGCACCCTTAAAGCCGTACCATCCACATACCGTTTACCGCCTATTTCGACCGTATAATCGCTTTCCGAAATACCGGCTTTCTGAAGCTGGCTGACGATATAGAGGCGGTCGTCCACATGGATTGCATCTACAAAGGCCAAACGATTCCAGGATACGCTGGTGATATACCTATTATCACGTATCGGATATGTAGCTGCAGCATTACTGCCTATTTCACGGGCAGAGTCAGTCGCATTAATCAAATAACGTCCTTTTATATAAGGCAGAATTGTTATTGTTTGTTCCGGTGGTACTTCACACTCCGGATCCTCCTCTGCCGGCGGCAATGTAAATTTTCCCCCGTCTTCTTTATCCCAACCCACAGCAATCAGGTACTGAGGTTTGATCCAGCCGGTACCACGGTTAATATAAGCCGTATCGACAAACAAATTATAATTGTACTTGTAGGTACCATCCGAAGCGGGTATATCTTCGGGATATTCGTCAATATTTGCCTGACCCAAGAAATTAATACCTAAATTATCCGATACGGATGATATCCCATCTTCATACAAGTAGAGTACATCGCTAAGCTGTTTATGGAAACGTAATGTCTTGGGAGCATCTAACGGATAAAGCCCGCCGGCAGTAGGATCAGCGTTATCATAATCTATGTCCTTGCTACGCAATCTTCTATATAACGGATAGTTCTTGTTTTCAAGTGCAAATGTTGACATCACTTCGGTTGTGATCGTTTTCGTCACGCCTTTGATAATACCGCTTGCAGGATCAACACGGAGCATAAGCAGACCAAAGTAAGAGGATGGTTGATCCGGAAGCTTGAGCGTATCTATAAGCTCATATCCCATCTCGCTCAAACGGTGAAACTGATCCGGTTCAATGCGGTCTATAAGGGCATAGAATATTCTACGGTCAGGATCCTGTGATTTTCTTTCTTCATTTACAGAAAGGTCTCTTTCAAGGAAATAAGTTTCACGAAGATATATATTGGCAAACTTAAACGGATCGGTTTCCGCATATACATTGGCAACGCCATAATTGAACTTATTTGCAAGATCTTTCCCCGTACCCGAAGCGCCTTTCAAAACAACATACTGTTCTGCCAGACTATCCCTGTAATTATAGAAATCGGCAACCTTCAATTCATAATAATAACGTTCCAATCGAGGTACACGTCCCTGGTTTTCTATCTCAGCACCAGTCTTCGTATCTTTAATAATATAGTCACTTGTATTACCATGTCCATAACCATATTTTTCTGTTTCGAAGTTGGGCTTGTTCAAACCCGAACCTAACCGGAACTGGAAGCCTTCTTTATCTTGCTGGCTAACATGCAACACCTTATCACCGGCGTTCTCCGTCAGGGCGATATATCCATTTTCCTTATATTCATGGAGATAGTTAAACATAAATGCATTATAATCCATACCTCTTTCAGCCCCAATATTATCGGATTTTCCAAAACTTACATTGCCGGCAGTTCCATTCACATAAAAATGTTTATATCCCAAGTATTGATCCCGAACATATTCTTTACGCACCGGTCTGAATCCGGAAGAATTTTCCACAGTAACACAACCCGTCACAACATCCATATCAATATACTGGCCTGTTACATTGGCATAATTAATGGCTTCATAACCTACACTGGCAGTTACGAGAGGATGATAATGAAACTGCCCCTGATTCCCGAATATCCGGGAAGGTTTTTCGGTAATCAATACGTTCTTCATCTGGACATAGTCATTAACAGTGCCAAACTCACGGTTTGTGATATTTACACGATAAGAAGTATTTTGATTATTTTTTCCTCCTGCCCTTTCAATCACCCATTGATAGGAAGGAATACGGTCGGGACATTCTCCCGGCTTAAGCTCTATCCATTGGGCTGCAAGGGCGCCATTATAAGGACGCACGCCTAACATACGACCTCTGTCATCCCAGATTGTATAAATACCATTAGAAGGAACCCAGGCATCAATCTCTAATGCGTTACAATTGTTAACACCAAAAGAAATATGTGTATTCGCCGGCTGTTTTCCAATTGTCATCAGACTTGTACCTTCTTCCGTGCCATATAAGTCCTGAAGGCGGACAATTAACCGATCCTGCATTTCAGGCGTATATAAACCATAATAAAGAGCAGGATCACCTACAGCATCGTGCTTGTAATAAGGGTTTGGCCCCTTAGTTGCTACGCTATCCGAATAGTTTCCGTTCGCAATTGAACCATGGTCATTATGATTTACTTTAAGTGCATTGATAACCAAACTGTCTCTGGATGGGAAATAAACAAAACGATAACTATTATTATTTGCCGCTGATTTATTACCTGCATAAATACGGAGATGTCTAACACCGCCTATTGTATTCGTATAACCAGCGGGACTATTATAGATCACTTGATCACTGCCATTTACATACAGGTTCAAGTAACCCAATCCACTTAGATAAGTATCAGGATCATCTACAGCTTTCAGCGGATATCCGAAATAATTGGGATATTCTGTTGAATTCGGTTCAGGGTTTTCAAATTTCAGTGTTACCAAACCTTCCTTCTCTGCACCTAATTTTGTATTAAATGCGGCAGCATCCAGCACAATGGGAGCAACTTCTACTATTGAAAATCTCAACATGCCCTCCAAGCTAGTGTGCGCATTGCTTAAGTAGTTGTTAATTAACACCACTTTAGACCCAACAAAACCATCACCTGTAGCAGGATCAGTATAATAAAGTACCCTATAATTATCGGCGTCCACTAAACGACGGAGAGACGTTCGATTCCCCAACTGCCCGTTATCATAACCAATGGAATACATCCACCCCAAATCGGTGCCATCTGCATAAGTTGTGCCACTAAAGTCCAGATCCTGTCCGAAAACTTTATTTGTAAAGTGGAATGTCGGCAACTGACCACTAACCTCTGTTTTTTCTTCTATATTGACACACCACATGGTGGACTGAAGGTCAACATATGAAAGCTCATTCATCTTGTTGTGCCTAAGGTCATTTGCACTTACAAGAATGACCCGGGCGTTTTCAGTTACGGCTAATACAACTGTATCACCTGGGTTATAACCGTGTACACCGGTCAACGAAATCCCTCCATTACCGCTTACAGGAATCCAACTACCACTCCTATAAATAGCGTCAACCTGGATATGGTACATTCCCTTACCCTCTCCCATAGGAAGCGATCTCACTAAATCGCCGACGGCCAAATTACCTCCGCCGACTTTAGCATTTATCGTAAATGCCGTTGAGAACAGCATTAGCGCACATGCTAACAAAGTAAAAATCTTTCTGTTCATAATCATTTTAATTTAAATTAGTACTAAAAATTTATTTAATTTTCTATCTTTTTCTTATCCACTACAGCCTACTTTAGACTATAATACATCGGAACAAAAATACACATTCCTCCGCTATACCGCACCAACAATCTGTATTTTTTTTTCGACCTGCAATGATTTATTATCCAACTATTGACTTTTCAGTACGAAACCTCAATCTTAGATAACAAATCTATCTTTACTTTACTTCCAATATCTATTCTCATTTATTATATATTTACCCGGCTTACTAATTATATGTACGTGCGTACATTAATATATATCCGGTATGATTTCTTCTTTCCAATAATGAGCCGAAACCCGGACTCGAACCGGGGACCTATTCATTACGAATGAATTGCTCTACCAACTGAGCCATTTCGGCAAGATCATGGTTTAATCAACAACAACTTTCACTCACTGCATCGCCAACTGAGTAGGCGACATTACTTAACCTCGCAAAGATACTATTTATTCCGTATCCGCAAACAATTTTTTCGAGAAATTTTGCAGCTCCTGCTCTAAATTTTTCATCAACCGCCCCTCCAAATAACCGCTGTCTTCTCCTAAGATAAAGATCGTTTCTATTTCATAGAAATTATCATCCGTCAACAAAACCCTGAAAGGGCGCATGAATACCGGATTATCAAAGAATTTTCGGGATTTTAACCCCGCGAGCGTCGCGCGAATGGAATTAACCGCAGGTTTATTCGAGCGCATGCCATTCTCGGAACTGTTCGCCCAATCGAATATGATATTTTTTTCCAGTAACACTTCCCGGTCATTATAAACTTCTATTTCACCGGATACCATATCCAACCGGACATACAAATCATCCACGAGACAACCGGCATCAGCCTTCATCAACTTATCAACCGCATTCACAAATACGGATTCCAAAACGGATTGAACTTTAGGTTTGTCTTTTACCATGTTTTTTCTATGTCCTGCTAAGGTTGTGGCAAAGATAATACCTTTCCCCGAATCTGCAACATTTTTATTATTTTTTTTTCGAGTTGCTATAAAAAAATTCTTGTAGAGACGCGATGCATCGCGTCTCTACCCGGGTCGCGCCTCAAAAAAAGATTTAACCAATACCTTTCGATGCTTTTTAGCCAAATTACAGATTATAATAAAAACCAGTAAGAATTTCAATAAATCATTCCCAAATAACATCATTCCGGTATCGAATCTCAATATACCATCTCAAGAAACATAATTTACATCGATCAGTAATGACAAAATGAAAGTTTTTATATATATTTGCAAAGCATATTGACACTATTTAATTAGTGATAAAAACATAAAGACAACAAAAGAATGACTAAAAGAAGCAATTTAACAAAAAATGCCGGATTATACCGCCCCGAATATGAACACGACGCCTGCGGGGTCGGTATGATTGTGCACATAAACGGGGAGAAATCGCACGATATTGTGGAGTCGGCGCTGAAGGTGCTCGAAAACATGCGTCACCGCGGTGCGGAAAGCGCGGATAACAAGACGGGCGACGGCGCCGGCATTTTACTCCAGATCCCGCATGAGTTCATCCTTCTACAGGGGATACCGGTACCGGAAAAAGGCAAATACGGCACCGGCCTCATTTTCCTTCCGAAAGATGAAAAACAGCAGTCGGAGATCCTGCGCATTATCATCGAAGAAACCGAAAAGGAAGGACTGACCCTGATGCACATCCGGAAAGTCCCTACCAACCCGGACATACTGGGCAGCGACGCGCTGGCAACGGAACCGGAGATTAAACAGCTTTTTATCACCGGCGAAAACGACCGGCAAAAACTGGAACGGAAACTTTATATCATCCGCCGCCGCATCGAAAACCGCGTAAGCAAAAGCGAACTGCCGGACAAAGACGATTTCTATGCGGTATCGCTTTCGACGCGCAACATTATATATAAAGGAATGCTCGAAACGATGCAGCTAAGATACTACTATCCCGACCTGACGAATCATTATTTTACGACCGGACTGGCGCTTGTACACTCGCGTTTCAGTACAAACACCTTTCCCCGCTGGAGCCTGGCGCAACCGTTCCGCCTGCTGGCCCACAACGGAGAGATCAACACCATACGCGGGAACCGCGGCTGGATGGAAGCCCGTGAAAGCGTGCTCACGTTCCCGGGACTGGATCATATAAACGATATCTGCCCGATCGTACAGCCGGATATGAGCGACAGCGCCTCGTTCGACAATGTCCTTGAATTTTTAGTGGCTTCGGGCATGAGCCTGCCACATGCCATGGCGATGCTTGTACCGGAAAGTTTCAATGATAAGAATCCGATATCGGAAGAACTGAAAGCCTTCTACGAATATCATTCCATCCTGATGGAGCCGTGGGACGGCCCGGCCGCCCTGCTGTTCAGCGACGGACGTTATGCCGGCGGCATGCTCGACCGGAACGGGTTACGCCCGGCGCGATACCTGATTACCCAAAACAATATGATGGTCGTCGCCTCGGAAGTGGGAGTCGTTGATTTCGAAGCGAACGAAATAAAAGCGAAAGGAAGGCTGCAGCCCGGCAAGATCATCCTGGTAGACACGGAGAAAGGAACCATCTATTACGATACGGAGCTGAAAAAACAACTGGCCGAGACAAAACCCTACCGCACCTGGCTGACAAATAACCGTGTCGAACTGGACGAACTGAAATCCGGACGGCACGTCACAAGCAGCGTGGATAACTATGAACAGCGGCTTCGCCTCTTTGATTATACGCGCGAAGAGATCGAACGCATCCTTACGCCGATGTGTGTTACAGGGGCTGAACCCGTCGGGTCAATGGGATTTGACGCGCCACTGGCTGTGATCTCCGGACGCCCGCAACTGCTGTATAACTATTTCCGCCAGCAGTTTGCCCAGGTGACCAATCCGCCGATTGATCCGATCCGCGAAGAACTGGTGATGAGCCTGACGGAATATATCGGGGCTGTGGGCGATCGCATACTGACGCCCAGCGAGTCGCACTGCAAGATGGTACGGCTCCCCCACCCCATACTCAGCAATACCCAGCTGGATCTGCTCTGCAACATCCGCTACAAAGGGTTCCGGTCCATTAAGTTATCCATGCTGTATGAAGTAGCCAAAGGGCGCGACGGACTCGAAAAAGCAATCAGCCAACTCTGCAGGCAGGCGGAGCAGTCTGTCGGAGACGGCGTCAACTACATCATCCTGAGCGACCGGAACACGGACGAAAAGAAAGCCCCGATCCCGTCCCTTCTGGCCGTCAGCGCCGTACACCATTACCTGATCTCCGTACAGAAGCGCGTACAGACCGCCCTGATTGTCGAAACCGGAGAAATGCGCGAAGTGATGCACGCGGCCCTGCTGCTTGGATATGGCGCCAGCGCCCTGAACCCCTACATGGCATTTGCCGTACTGGATGATATCGTAAAGAAAAAAGAGATTCAGTTCGACTACGAAACAGCCGAAAAAAATTACGTGAAAGCGCTCCGCAAAGGACTGCTCAAGGTTTTGAGCAAGATGGGGATCAGCACGATACGGAGCTACCGCGGCGCCAAGCTGTTTGAACCGGTCGGCATCAATGAAGAAGTATGTGAAAAATATTTCGGCGGCGCCATCAGCAAAACAGGCGGTATCCGCCTGGAAGAAATCGTAGCCGACTCCGCTTCCCTGCACGCAAACGCTTTCCACCCGGCGCAGGAAGACGTCCTTCCGCATCACGGCATGCTTTCGTTCCGCAAAGACGGGGAAGCGCATGCATGGAATCCCGAAAGCATCTCGGCGCTTCAGCTTGCCACCCGCCTCGGCAGCTATAAAAAATTCAAGGAATATACACAGCTTGTCGACAATAAGCCGGATGCGATCTTCCTGCGCGACTTTCTCTCTTTCCGGAAAGCCGGCAAACCCGTCCCCATAGAAAAGGTCGAGCCGGCAAGCGAAATCATGCGGCGTTTCGTCACAGGCGCCATGAGCTACGGCTCAATCAGCAGGGAAGCGCACGAGACCCTGGCGATGGCCATGAACAGCATCCACGGAAGAAGCAATACCGGCGAGGGAGGCGAAGATCCGGAACGCTTCAAACCGCGCAAAGACGGACTGTCCCTCCGTTCGGCGATCAAGCAGGTGGCCTCCGGAAGATTCGGCGTCACCACCGAATACCTGATCAATGCGGACGAAATACAGATAAAAATAGCACAGGGGGCCAAGCCCGGAGAAGGAGGACAGCTACCCGGCTATAAGGTCGATGAAATCATCGCCAAAACAAGACATTCCATACCGGGCATCTCGCTTATTTCCCCTCCGCCCCATCATGATATTTATTCGATCGAGGATCTGGCGCAGCTCATTTTTGACCTGAAAAACGTCAATCCCGAAGCGGAAATAAGCGTCAAGCTGGTCTCCGAGAGCGGCGTCGGCACGATTGCCGCCGGTGTGGCCAAAGCGAAAGCGGACCGGATCATCATCTCAGGCTGCGACGGCGGCACGGGCGCTTCCCCCCTGAGTTCCATACGCTATGCGGGGATACCGGCCGAGATCGGACTGTCGGAAACGCAGCAAACGCTTGTCCTGAACAATCTGCGCGGACAGGTCAGGCTGCAAACCGACGGACAGATCAAGACGGGACATGACATCATCCTGATGGCGCTGCTCGGCGCCGAGGAATACGGATTCGCAACCGGCGCGCTGATCGTCATGGGATGTGTCATGATGCGCAAATGCCACATAAACACCTGCCCCGTAGGGGTCGCCACACAAAATGAAGAACTCCGGAAACGGTTCCGTGGAAAACAGGAATACGTAGTCAACTTTTTCCGTTATCTGGCGGAAGAAGTCCGGGAATATTTGGCGGAAATGGGCGTTACCCGGCTGGATGAGATCATTGGCCGTACAGACCTGATCAAACGAAGACCTTCGGACGGCATCCGGAAACACGACCTGCTGGATTTCACGAACCTGACTTATTTTCCGGAAGAAGGCAGGACAGCCTCCCTCTACAAAACAGCCAAACAGGATCACCAGATCCATGACGTAAAAGACCGCGACATTATCAAACAGGCGCGGACAGCGATCGAAAAAAGACAGGAAATCTCCCTGGACTATGCCATCGCCAATACCGACCGCGCCGTCGGCGCCATGGTTTCGGGATATGTAGCGAAACTGTACGGGGACGCCGGACTGCCCGACCCCACGTTGAACGTAAAATTCAGGGGATCGGCCGGACAGAGTTTCGGAGCGTTCCTGGTACACGGCATCCATTTCCGTCTTGAAGGCGAAGCAAACGACTATCTCGGAAAAGGATTAAGCGGAGGACGGATCAGCGTGATGCCTCCCGTCCGGTCGACATTCATCGCCGAAGAAAATACGATTGCCGGAAATACCCTGCTGTACGGCGCAACCGGCGGCGAAGTCTATATAAACGGACGCGTAGGCGAACGCTTCTGTGTGCGAAACAGCGGCGCCATCGCCGTAGTGGAAGGTACGGGCGACCACTGTTGCGAATATATGACCGGAGGACGCGTCGTGGTACTGGGCGAAACGGGCCGCAACTTCGCAGCCGGGATGAGCGGCGGAGTGGCCTACGTATGGAATAAAAACGGCAATTTCGATTACTACTGCAATATGGAAATGGTCGAATTGTCGCTGATCGAAAACAACCCGACACGGAAGGAACTCTATGAACTGATCCGCAAACACTGCCATTATACGGGAAGTCACCTGGCAGGCAGGATGCTGGATAACTGGGATCAATACGTCGAAGAATTTATTGAAATCATTCCGATCGAATATAAAAAGGTATTGCAGGAAGAACAGATGAAAAAGCTTCAACGCAAAATCGACCTCCTGCAGGAGGCTATTTAGCCTGCAAAAACAGACAAACAATCAAAACAGCAACAAACGAATGGGAAATCCGAAAGCATTTTTAACCATACCCCGGCAGGAGGCGGGATACCGTCCTGTCCACGAACGGATAAAAGACTTCAGCGAAGTAGAACAGACATTAAATACCGGCGAACGCCGCAAGCAGGCGTCCCGCTGTATGGATTGCGGCGTGCCCTTCTGCCACTGGGCCTGCCCGCTCGGCAACAGGCAACCGGAATGGCAGGACCTGCTTTACAAAGGCCGCTGGAAAGAAGCGTACCGGATACTGGAACAGACCTGCGACTTTCCCGAATTTACAGGACGGATCTGCCCCGCCCTGTGCGAGAAAAGCTGCATCCTGAACCTGAGCGCACACGAACCGGTAACGGTACGCGAAAACGAAGTGGCAATCATAGAAGCCGCCTTCCGGGAAGGATTCATACAGCCCGCCAGACCGGTGCGGAACGGAAAAAAAACGGCGGTGATCGGCAGCGGGCCTGCCGGACTGGCCGTCGCGAACCAACTGAACCGCAAAGGATATGAAGTGACGGTATTCGAAAAGGACGAATGGCCCGGAGGCCTGCTGCGCTACGGGATACCGAACTTCAAACTCAGCAAGCTGATCGTCGACCGCCGCATTGAACTGATGGAACGGGAAGGCATACGGTTCCGGACAAACAGCTGTATCGGCAAAGACATAAAGATAAAGACACTGCTTGCCGGTTTCGACGCCGTCTGTTTAGCGATCGGATGCGAAGTCCCCCGCGACCTGCCCGTTCCGGGACGCGACCTGAAAGGCATCCATTTCGCCCTGGCGTACCTGGGACAGCAGAACCGCCTCCTGGAAGGCACAAAAGCGCCTGAAGATACAATTTCGGCCAAAGGAAAGCATGTCCTGGTGATCGGGGGAGGAGATACGGGAAGCGACTGCGTCGGCACGGCCAACCGCCAGGGCGCCAAAAGCGTAACCCAGATAGAAATATTACCGCAGCCCCCCCTGGATTTCAACCCGGCCACGCCCTGGCCAATGTGGCCACAGATCCTGAAAACAAGCAGCAGTCACGAAGAAGGCTGCACGCGCCGGTGGAACCTGGCAACAAACAAATTTACAGGCGACGGCAAGGGGCATGTAAAATCGGTCGAAACGGAACAGGTCGAATGGATCCAACCGGAGGACGGCAGCCGCCCCGAAATGAAACTGACAGGCAACAAAGAAAAACTGGAAGCCGACCTGGTCTTCCTGAGCATGGGATTCGTTCATCCGGTACAGGACAGCATCATCCGGGAACTGTCCCTGAAAACCGATCCCCGCGGAAACATAGCGGTAGACAGCAACGGAAAAACCTCCTGCGATCAGGTCTTTGCCTGTGGAGACGCCGTATCGGGCGCCGGCCTGGTGGTACGCGCCATTGCATCCGGACGCCAAACGGCCGGGACTGTCGACCGGTTCCTGAAACAGTAAAGAACAACATAAACCAATCAATAATAAACAAAATGTGTGGAATAACAGCAATATTCAACATCCGCGGGGATGAAAACAGAGAAGCGCTGCGTACGCAGGCCTTACAGATGAGTAAACGGATACGGCACCGCGGCCCTGACTGGAGCGGTATCTATACCGGCGAAACGGCGATCCTTGCGCACGAACGCCTGTCGATCGTAGACCCGGCATCCGGCAAACAGCCGCTGATCAGTCCGGACGGGAAAGTAGTCTTATGTGTCAACGGGGAGATCTACAACCACCGGGAGATCCGCGCCCGCATGAAAGGAAAATATGATTTCAAAACCGGATCCGACTGTGAAGTCATACTGGCCCTCTATCAGGAAAAGGGGATTCATTTCCTGGAAGACATCAACGGGATCTTTGCCTTTGCCCTCTATGACGGGAGAGACGATACCTTCCTGATCGCCCGCGACCCGGTCGGGGTCATCCCCCTCTATGTCGGTAAAGACGGCAGCGGACACGTGCTGGTCTCTTCGGAACTGAAGGGGCTGGAAGGATTCGCCACGGAATACGGCCAGTTTAAACCGGGCTGCTTATGGCACAGTAAAAGCGGCGAACCGGTGAAATGGTACCGGCGCGAATGGGAAGATTTCGACCGGGTAAAAAACAGTCCGGCCGTGAAAGAGGAGTTACGGAAAGCGCTGGAAGACGCCGTATCGCGCCAGCTGATGAGCGATGTGCCTTACGGCGTACTGCTGTCCGGCGGCCTGGACTCGTCCATCATCTCGGCCATCGCCAAGCGTTTTGCCGCCAAACGGATAGAGAGCGACAACCATGCCGAGGCGTGGTGGCCGCAGCTCCATTCGTTCGCCATCGGACTGGACGGATCTCCCGACCTGGCGGCCGCGCAGAAGGTAGCCGCTTACATCGGAACCGTCCACCACGAAATTCACTACACGATACAGGAAGGACTGGACGCCATCCGCGACGTCATCTACCACATCGAAACGTACGACGTCACCACCGTACGCGCCTCCACCCCCATGTACCTGATTGCACGCGTGATAAAAAGCATGGGCATAAAAATGGTGCTGAGCGGGGAAGGCGCCGACGAAGTATTCGGCGGATACCTCTATTTCCACAAGGCGCCCGATGCAAAAGCATTTCACGAAGAGACCCTGCGGAAAATAAGCAAACTGTATCTGTACGACTGCCTGCGCGCCAACAAAAGCCTGGCGGCATGGGGCGTGGAAGGGCGCGTACCGTTTCTGGACAAAGAATTTCTGGACGTTGCAATGCGCCTGAATCCGGAAGCCAAAATGGCGCCGGGAAACGTGATCGAAAAAAAGATCCTGCGGGAAGCCTTCGACGATCTTCTGCCGGAAAGCGTGCTGTGGCGGCAGAAAGAGCAGTTCTCCGACGGCGTGGGCTATAACTGGATTGACACGCTGAAAAGGATCGCCTCGGAACAGGTCAGCGACGAAGAAATGGCAAACGCGGAGCGAAGATTCCCGGTCAACCCGCCGCTCAACAAAGAAGAATACCACTACCGCTCCATTTTTGAAGAACATTTCCCCAGCGAAAGCGCCGCCCGTTCCGTACCGAGTGTAGCCAGCGTAGCCTGCTCCACATCCGAAGCGTTAGCCTGGGACAAGGCATTCAAAAACATGAACGAACCCAGCGGACGCGCCATCAAAGGAGTTCATCAGGACAGTTATTAGAGAAGAAAACGCCGGAAATCCCCGGCATTTTCTTTTAACAGCTGTCTATCGCTCACCTTACCACCCGGCGGTCGGCCATCTTATCAGTTGGCGGTCAACCACCTTACCGGTTGGCAGTCAGCGGCGGTCGCTCACTTTCCCTGGCGTTACCTGTTGATTACACAATTTTATCCCGCGCGGAGTAAAGATACTGCGCGCCGCATAATTTTGTGAGATATCATCCTTGACTTGAAAGTAAAGCCCTTTCGTGCTAATTCGATTTTCGACTGCGCACAAAATGCTGCTACGCGCAGTATATTTGTCTTTTCGATGTGACAGTTTTAACTGCGGATTCACTGTGTATTAATCTGTTTCACGGTAGAAACTAATCTTTTCCTAACGTTCTCTTGAATATGTGACCTACGTCAAAACTCAGTGTGACCTACATCACAATATAATGTGACCTACGTCACACTGAATTGTGATGTAGGTCACATTATTAAATGCTCGTTTGCGATTTCCTAAATTCTGCTGTTATTTTAGCTAAAAGATAGCATCCGACACATTAACTATACAGTTTTGCGGATGATGAGAACGGGAACTGCTTGATAACATCTCACAAAATTACACCGCGTGTCCGTCAGGACATGCATTGATGAAACCTCTAAAGTACGAGGGTTTTCGTTATGATTTGATACCTTTTTCGATTGATATTTATGCCCTGCCGGGCAAATTTTGTCTTAACCTGCAAGTTTTTTCAGGACATTATTCGTAGCCGGAACTTCCGGTACAAATAACTATCGTCCGATGGAATAATAAGTAAAACCAAGTTCCTGCAAGTCATTGGCGTCATAGATATTCCGCCCGTCGATGACCAGCGGTCTATGCATTTTTTCTTTGATAGTCGCCCATGCCGGCAAACGAAACTCCTTCCATTCGGTCACAAGAAGTAACGCGTCGGCGCCCTCTGCCGCTTCATAGATATCTTTCGCGTATAAAACACGGTCTCCGATACGGCGCTTCGCTTCCGGCATTGCGACCGGATCGTATGCTACGACCTCGCATCCGGCGTTCAATAATGCTTCGACGAGCACCAGGGCCGGAGCTTCGCGCATATCGTCTGTTTCGGGCTTAAACGCCAATCCCCATAATGCGATTCGTTTCCCGCTTAAATCGCCTTTGTAATAGTCAGTCAGTTTGCGGAATAAAATACGTTTCTGATCTTCATTGACATCTTCTACCGCCTGCAATATCCGCATAGGATGCCCGTTTTCCGCTGCCGTCCGGATCAGCGCTTTCACATCTTTAGGAAAGCAAGAGCCTCCGTATCCGCAACCGGCATACAGGAAACTCCGTCCGATACGGGTATCGGAACCGATCCCCTTGCGTACCATATTGATATCAGCACCCACGATTTCACACAGATTGGCGATATCGTTCATAAAACTGATACGGGTAGCCAGCATTGCATTCGCCGCATACTTGGTCATTTCAGCAGACGGCACATCCATGAAGATGACTGGAAAATTATTCAGCAGAAACGGATGGTAAAGCCTGGTCATTAACGTCTGCGCTTTTTCCGTTTCAACGCCTACTACCACCCGGTCCGGATTCATAAAATCGCTTACAGCCGCCCCTTCTTTCAGAAATTCAGGATTGGAAGCAATATCAAAATCAATCGAAACGTCCCGTCTACGCTGCTCCCCAACGATGACCTGTTTGATTTTTTCAGCAGTCCCTACGGGTACCGTGCTCTTTGTTACGACCAGGATATACTTATTCATAGACTGTCCGACCGTACGCGCTACATCCAGCACATACTTCAAATCCGCACCCCCGTCCTCGTCCGGCGGCGTTCCTACCGCACTGAACAGGACATCCACCTGATCCAGCACGTCCGTCAGTTCTGTCGTAAAATGCAGTCTGCCGTTATTATAATTCTTATGGACAAGTTCTTCCAGGCCCGGTTCATAAATAGGTATAATCCCTTCTTTCAGACGTCTTATCTTATCTTTGTCGATATCCACACAATATACATCCGTACCCATTTCCGCAAAACAGGTACCCGTGACAAGGCCTACATATCCCGTTCCAACAATTGCTATTTTCATACCAAACCCTCATTTCTTAAAATAATTTGGCAAAGGTAAATGTTTTCACGTATCTTTGCAAGCAATTTACATTATAATAAAAATCTATTCGGCACGTTATAAACAAAACAATGCAACATGCAAGAATTTATAAACCGACAATTTTTTAATCTGACGGTCTTCACACTGATCTTCGGGGTGATGTTTTACGATGTAATCCACAATCTCGGCTTCAGCTATGTGGATGAGATCTGCGCCGTTTTGCTGCTGCTGCTCTTCGGATACAAAGTGCTGCACTCAAAAGGCTGGGAATTTAACCGGATGTTCCTTTTCGTATCGGGCGTCTTTGTATTTTACCTGATTTATTCCTTCGCCATACACGCCAATACAAAAAGCGCCATCCTGACCGATTTTGTCATACAGCTGAAACCGTACCTCGCCTTTTTCTGCGTCTACGCCATACATCCCAGACTGACGGAAAACCAGCGCAGAATAATCCGCCAACTCATCCTGCTGTGCAGTTTATACGTTTTACTCATCGGCGTCGTCTATTTTATCTATTATGATCTCATCGTGTATACATTCGGACACATGTCGCGATTAGCGACAGCATCGTCCATACTGGCATTACTGTATCTCTACTGCAGCGATTACAGCAAGACGGACAAGATGATTTTTATCCTGCTTTTATCTATCGGCATACTGTCCGGACGCTCAAAGCATTTCGGCTTTTTCGCAATCAGCCTGCTCATAATGATTTATTTCAACAAATCATTCAAGATGAAACTAAACGCCCGGAATACGGCATTCATCATCATTGCATTGGCATGCACTCTGTTTGTCGCACGCGAAAAAATCTACTTTTATTTCATCACGGGAGGGTTTGGAGACGGACGTACGCCGAGTGACCTGTTTGCGCGAATGGCGCTTTACTACTATTCTCTGGAAATATTTACGGATTACTTTCCTTTCGGTACGGGATTCGGCACATACGCTACGCATGCATCCGCGCTTGATTATTCGCCCATATATATAAAATATGGTATGCAGAACATGCATGGCCTGACTAAAGAAGCACCGGCTTTTATCTCTGACACCTATTTCCCGGCACTGGCGCAATTCGGTATTGCGGGAGTCATCTTATTTTTCACATTCTGGATATATCTTGCACGGAAAGCCATGAAAGTGTACCGGCTGAACTGTCATAAAGAGGCGACAATCGCCCTCATCATTATTATTTTCTTTATGATTGAAAGCACAACGGACTCGACCATAACGCATAACCGGGGGATGTTTATTATGATGCTGCTGGGATTGCTATTCAGCGATATACATGCAAAACTTTCCAATTCAGTGCACGGTACGGATGAGAATTTTATTAGTTAACAAGTTCTATTATCGCAGGGGAGGCGATTGCACGGCTGTGTTGAGTACGGAACAGCTACTCAGGGCGAAAGGGCATGAAGTAGCCGTATTCAGCACCATACACCCGCAAAACGAAACCTCTCCTTGGGAAAAATATTTCGCCGGGGAGGTCAGGTTTGCGTCTCCGTCGATTACAGAGAAATTATCGGCAGCTGCGAGGATATTTCATTCCGG
Organism: Tannerella sp.; assembly: GCA_031265585.1. GTDB lineage: Bacteria > Bacteroidota > Bacteroidia > Bacteroidales > Tannerellaceae > Tannerella. The sequence goes on from JAISCL010000007.1 coordinate 22,081, forward strand.
TGAAGTATCGCGCAAGTTCAACCGGCTATTATCCGATTTTAAACCCGATGTCGTCCATTTACATAATATACATTCCTATATTTCGCCGTTGGTAGCGGAAACAGCTCACAGGAAAGGCATACGCGTGGTATGGACTTTGCACGACTACAAGCTGCTCTGCCCGGTTTATACCTGTTTACGCAACGGGGAAATATGCGAGGAGTGCTTTCTGAAAAAATCGAACGTTTTCCGGTACAGATGCATGAAAGACAGCCGCTTTGCCAGTCTTTTAGCCTGGCTGGAGGCGTGCTGCTGGAACAGGAAAAAACTGTCGGGCATTACAGACTTATTTATAAGTCCAAGTCATTTTTTAAAATCAAAAATGATTGAGGGCGGGTTTTCTGCCGGTCAAATTGAGGTGTTGCACAATTTTTTGCCACAGGAACTCTCCATGTCGACGGAAAAAGAAGATTATTACTGTTACGTCGGGAGACTGTCCGAAGAAAAAGGCGTTGAAACGCTGCTCGAAGCGGCTGAACAAGTGCCTTGTCCTTTAAAGATAATAGGCGGAGGCCCCCTGCTTGATGCATATCGCAATAAGTATATGAATAAGCAAATAGAATTCCTCGGTCATTTACAACCTGACGAATTATATTCGACCGTACGAAAAGCCCGGTTCCTTGTAATCCCTTCCATATGGTATGAAAATAATCCATACAGCGTCATTGAAGCCCTTTGTATGGGAACCCCGGCGCTCGGTTCGCGCATAGGAGGCATTCCCGAATTGATTGAAGAAGGAGAGAACGGATTTTTGTTTGAGGCCGGAAACGTCGCCGAACTAAGGGATAAAATAGATGACTGTTTCCGTTTCTTTACAAAAACGTATGATTTCGGAAAAGTAGCGGGAGAAGCGCAAAATAAATTCGGCTCCGGAACGTTTTATAATAAACTGATAAAAATCTATGACCGTTAGTTCATGTAAACCTACCGATATATGTATAATTTTGACGTATCGCTGTCCGATGCGCTGTAAGATGTGCAACATCTGGATGAATCCGACGGAACGTTCAAAAGAGATTACTCCGGAAGAAATTATGCGTCTGCCTTCTGCCAGGTTTATTAACCTTACGGGCGGCGAGCCGTTTGTACGCGAAGACCTGGAAGAAGTAATACGCGTGTGTTTCACAAAATCCCCGCGCGTCGTAATTTCCACTTCGGGATGGCTGGAAAACCGTATACTGGATATTGCCCGGAAATTTCCCCGCATCGGAATACGGATAAGCATCGAGGGTTTATCCTGCAAAAATGACGAGTTGCGCGGGCAGAAGGGCGGGTTTGACAAAGGATTGAATACGCTGCTGACGCTCAAGGAAATGGGACTTAAAGATATCGGCTTCGGCTGTACGGTATCAAACAATAATTCCATGGATATGCTTTCCCTGTACCGGTTAAGCCGCGCTTTAGGACTTGAATTTGCCACCGCCACATTCCACAATTCCTATTATTTCCATAAAACGGACAATGTTATAACGAATAGAGACGAGGTATGCCGCAATTTTGAGAAACTCATCAATATGCAGCTTAAAGAGCCTTATCCCAAATCGTGGTTCCGTGCATTTTTCAACATGGGACTGATTAATTACATCGAAGGCAACCGGCGGCTGTTGCCGTGTGAAGCGGGAATGATAAACTTTTTTGTCGAACCATATGGCGACATTTACCCCTGTAATGGACTTGAAGAACGTTACTGGAAAGAACGTATGGGGAATATTCGCGAAACGCCGGATTTCAACGAGCTGTGGAATAGCGAACAGGCAAGGGCGGTGCGGGAAAAAGTCCGTACATGTCCGAAAAACTGCTGGATGATGGGCACAGCAGCCCCGATTACGAAAAAATATGTACGATATCCCCTGCAGTGGGTGCTTAAAAACAAATGGAGAATGTTGACCGGGAAACCGGCTTGTTTGGATAAACGCTGGTATGATGTAGGACAGGACCCGCGGCAAGGTGACTTAAGAGAAGGTGATGAACCGTGAAAAAACTTTGAAAATAGCAGTCACCGGGACGCGCGGGATACCGGATATTCAGGGAGGCGTCGAAACGCACTGTCAGGAACTGTTTCCGCGCATCGCATCAAAAGGTTTTGATATCATAATCATTCGCCGGAAAAATTATATACACGACCGTCTTACTTCCTATAAAGGCGTCGCCCTGTATGACATCCGGGACATTCGGAAAAAATCCTTCGAAGCAATTGTTCATACTTTCTGCGCGATATGGGTAGCCAAATGGAAATTTCATGTCGATATTGTTCATATCCATGCCATAGGACCGGCCTTACTTGCTCCGTTTGCCCGCCTGCTCGGGATGAAAGTCGTCTTCACGCATCACGGCCCGGATTACGACAGAGAGAAATGGGAAAAAACAGCCAAATTCGTGTTACGGTTGGGGGAACGCATGGGATGCAAGTTTGCGAACGAAGTAATCGTGATATCAGATCCGATTAACGACATCATAAAACGCAAATATAACCGTACGGATGCACACTTGATTCCGAATGGTGTCCCCGCGCCGGTAATCATCAATGATTGTAGCTATCTGCGAGAAACGGGGGTCGAACCCCGTAAATACATTTTCGCCATGGGACGTTTCGTTCCTGAAAAAAAATTCCATGCCCTTATAGAGGCGTTCGCCGGACTGAACCGGCCGGAATATAAACTTGTCATAGCCGGAGATGCCGACATAGAAGACGAATATTCGCGGGAGCTAAAATTATCGGCTAAGAATAACGGGGTTATACTGACGGGATTTATAAAAGGTGACAAATTACACACCCTGCTCACGCATGCCCGCCTGTTTGTAATCCCTTCGTCGCACGAAGGATTGCCGATCTCCCTTTTGGAAGCGATGAGTTACGGATTGCCCGTTCTGGCAAGCGATATTCCGGCCAACAAAGAGGTAAGCCTGCCGGCGTCATGCTATTTTCATTATGACGAAAATATCGTGAATAACCTAATCCAGGCATTGTCGCACAAGCTCGAAGACGAATCTATCCCCCACTACGACATGACCGCATACAACTGGGACAGGATAGCAGAACAAACGATAGACGTGTATTCACAAACCCGAACGGAGTAAAAATGCTTTCTTTGTAAAAAAAAAGACATCATACGGAATGCAAACGCCATTTCCTCTTCACCTGCCACTGCTGAAAATTTATATAATGGCACATTGTTTATCTGCCTTTCCGCAGGGGACATTAAGCTAAACATTTCTTAGGGCAAAAATATCTATCGTTTTATTTAGTACGTTTGTATTCTTCCTTAAGGGAGATGAACAGATCCTTGACAAACAAAGAACCGACCGGTACCACAAGGGTGAGAATAAGTATTCCTATTGCGGCGTATAATTTCCGGGGGCCAAGAGGTTTTTTCTTAACGTATGCCGGCTCAATAACGCGTGCACGGTCGGTTTGTTTGCTTAACGAAAATACTGTTTCTTCACGCTTTTGCAAAAGCATAAGATATAAGCCCTGAAGTATTTCCTGATTACGACGATAATTCACGTATTCACGTTCTTTCTCGGGAATTGTTTTCATTTTTGAAATCAACTGTTTTTCTATTAAATTCAGATCTTTCAATGTCTCATCCATAGTCTTCCGTGCATTATCAATCATCACAAAAACTCCACTACGAAGACTTTCAACCCGGTTGTCTGCCATTTTAAAAAGGGCATTAGTTTCATTTGAATTTTTCAATATCCTGTCGCGTTCAAGAAGCGCTTCGTTATATTTGGTAATTGCCCCCTTCTCTCCATCTGTTGTGAATAACGGGGGAACCACATTGTATTTATTAGCCGGATCTTTTATGTATTCATCAAGCATGTTAATAAGGCGGGACTGTGATTCAATTTCTATGATTGAAGTTTGCAATTCTTTAATTACTTCGCTATAAAAAGCAACGTCCAATTCCGGCAAGGTCATGTCATTCTTCGTCTTATAGGCCTCTATGTCAAGTTCTACTTTTGCCAGATCCGCGACAATCAACGAAATACGATTGTCAACAAATTCCATTGTTTTATTGTCTTCGATTTGCTTGTACGACGCGGCATCTTCATTATACCTTCTTATCAGCGTATTTAGCATATCTTTCCCTCTTTCAATAGAATGTTCGCTACAACTCATTTCAAGAACATTTGATGAAACGGAAATATCTTCTACCATAATACTTTCTTTCAAATCTTCCGCCATCCAGTTAAGCGGAACATACCTAATATTCAATTTGAATGATTTTCCCGTTAATGGCACCTCGCCGTAATCAAGCGTAAATTTATCCGAACCTGTTTTAATTTCCGCCGGCAAAGAGGCAAATGTGAATGTTTCGCGAAATCCACTCCGGCTTTTTGCTTTCACTTTTATATTACCCGGTGCAAATGATACCGTAAAACGATATTCGTCGTTAAGATTTGCCATCGTGACTGTATCGGCGGTCAGTTTCAACGGCGTATCGTGATACATATTATAAAATGAATACGGTTTGGAATACAATACATTCAAGCCCAAATCAAGAATCATCATACGCAGCATTCGGTTTGACGTAATAACAGCGATCTCGTCATCAATGCTCACGCTTCCTCCTCCGGCAGAGATGCCGAAAGATTTCATCAAACCGGCAGCTTCACCAATCCCAAAACTTCCCATACTCGATTCCTTTTCTGCCTGAAACTTGACACCGGCCATAAATTCATATGTGCGGGGATAAAATGTTAAATATAAAACGGCCGGGATAAATGATAATATAAAAACCACCAGGAACAGTTTCCACTGGAGAATATATTTCACTATTATACTCTTTAATCCGATTGTTTCTTTGTCTTTATTTTCCATAATTCAAGTTGTGCTCAATTCCTGTTTTGAGCTCTTAATGTTAAAATAGCAGAAGATATTACCGAAAGAGAAGATACGATAACTGAAAACATGGAAACCTTAACGTTATCCTTATTACTGTATCTCGAATTTCTCTTTTGCGCCTTGTTGGGCATCACATAAACCATATCATTTTGCTGCAGGTAATAAAAGGGTGAAGCAAAAATTGCCGGATCGGTCAAATCCATACACACCTGTTCTTTTTCTCCGTTATTATCCCTGAGTAACCAGACATTTTTCCGGTCGGCCATTATGGTCAGATCGCCTGCCATAGATACCAAATCAAGAATAGAAATACGCGGAGTCTTTATGGTATATAAATTTGCCTCCTTGACCTCTCCGAATATGCCGACTTTGAAGTTGGCGATCTGAACGCTCACGACTGCTGCAGGAGCCGATTCCCGCACCTTTTCTTCCATCATCCGAATTGTTTCGTTAATGGTCATGCCGGCAACATGAATACGTCCCAATAGTGGGAAATTGATGAAGCCGTCTTCATCCACAAGATAGGTAAAAAGGTTTTGTGTGGTTGCAGAAATGCCTATTTCCGACTCGCCGGGCAAATAATATCCGTAAGGCGGTGGAGTAAACGGCGTAACGCTCTCCCGGTCCGGAGACGTGACATTAATAATCAAAACGTCATCAATACATATTCTGGGTACATATTTTTGATTCATCGCAAGCCTCTGTTCTTCCGTAAGATTTTCGATTCCCTGAAAATAGGATACATCTTTCGGCGTTCTACAGGAATTAAACAATACGATGAAACATATAATAAACAAAAAAACACGATTCATATCATTTTCTTTTTTATAAAACGGGTGCAAATATACAACATTAACTTTAGAACGAAAACATTCGTTGAATATTGTTTCGCCTTTATGATTTATTATAGCTGAGATAAATGTCCGTGATTTTTTTGCACAATAGCTGTTTGTCAATTTTTTCCCCTGTAATTCACGCAGTTATCAACATATGAGCGATTATTGTCAATAATCTCCACGAGGTCTGTTTCATCCCAGTTATCCTTTGCTATTCCCAGTTTTTCTTGGTTGATAGCAATAGTTGTTATCGGTATTAATACTCCCTTCTCATCTGCAGTATAAAGTATAGCATTAAGAACTAATATATTCATATTTAAAAGTTTGAATTTATTTTGTTTATTTGTAGATGGTTCCTATATATGCCAAGGTTAATGTGCCGGATTGCATTGCCGATAAACGTCTAAAAACGGAGATTCGGCAACATGCCGTATGATCTTTATCGCACATGGCATAAGACCGATAGTAACTTCGGAACATAATATAGTACCTATACGAAAACGTTATAGAGCCGAAAAATAAATATAAAACGATACAAATTTCACGGCGAATGGGACTATATTATTCGGCCAATAAGAATAATTTATTGACATCTCCTATCACAGGGTGTGCCCATAACAACATTAAGAGCAGGACAGAGTTCACCATATGCTTACGAGATATTAATCGACTAATACAATTTGCGTTTCCGAGTCTTTCTGCAACGTTTGAATAGAACTGTTTCGTTTCACAATTAATTCTTTAAGATTGTTATAACGACAATCTAATGATGATAGCACCGTATTCTTGCTTATATCCAATGACGGCTGTAAGTTGTTCCTGCTACAATCCAGGGAGATTAGTCCGACACAAGAAGAAACGTCCAGCGATGTAAGTAAGCAATTCTGACAGGTCAGTTTTTTCAATGATTTGCAATCTTTGATATTCAGCGATCCGGAAAGGTTATTGTTATTACACAATATATTCTCCAAAGAAAAGCAGCCGGATAAATCCAATGAAGTGATTTTAGTCTGTACACAATTTAATTCTTTTAACCTGGAATGATTGCTAACATTGATTTCAGTAAGATCATTTATACTGCAATTGATTATGGATAAATTTTCAGCATTCGTCTTTAGCAATGTCAGGCTATTGTTGTAGCAGTATAATTCGGTTAGTTTTGAACACTCCGAAACGTCTAATTCGGTTAAGCGGTTCTGGGCACAATGTAGAAGTACTAAATTGGAGCATCCTTCAAAGTCTAATTCACTTAATTGATTTGATACACAACTTAATGTAGATAATGAAACACATCCGGTTATTTTTAATGATTTCATCCCCATATCCCCTATAGCTGCGTTTTCCAACGATGTACATCCGCTTAGATTTACGTCTGTAATATTCCCTGATTTGCGACCTACAATTGCAATCGATTTTAACGTTTTACTATTTGAAAAGTCAAGATTAAAATTACTCGGAAAGTAACATTCATTTATTTCGATATTCATTAATTGCGAATTATCGGCAAAAGCAATCGATTCAAATGTTGAATTATAACGAAGTCTAAGATCGGTTAAAGCCGGATTATTCGTTAAATCTAAATTGTTAAGTTGGGAATAAGAGCAATCAAGTATTTTTAGTAAAGGACAATGATTTACGTTCAAAGAATTTACGTGACTTACATAAAGTTCTTCAATATCCCGGCAATCCGTCAAATTCAATGATAAACCGGTACTACTTAAGCAGGTTATTTTTTTTAACTTTGTACATCCTTCCACATTTATAGAAGAAAGTTTTGTAATTCCTCCACAATTTAACACCTCAAGA
>JAISCL010000013.1 GCA_031265585.1 Tannerella sp.
TGACATAAAAAATATGTCCGTCTGCCACACCCTTAATCCAGAATGAAATGGAGAAAGTAGTTCCGTCAATCAATCCTTCCGGAATACTCAGGTAACTGTTCTGAGTTCGACTGAATTTAATAGAAGTACTTCCGTCAATGCTTCCTTCTTCAAAGGTTGGCTCGTTTACCGCGACGGCGTTGAGGTCTGTTTCGGTCGTATTCCGGGTATTGCCGTTGAAGGGGAAATAGACGTAAAGTCCGTTAGTGACGGTTGAGGCAGGCGTTCCGCCGCCGGGATTGTCATTTCCTCCCTTTGTGACCGTCACCGCAATGGCGGCGTTGCCACTGTCCGAAGTGATATACAGGATAGTGCTTTCTTTGTCTTCTTTTGCTTTGGACGGGTCTACATGAACAGTCACAGTGGATGTTCCGCCGGCGGGAATCAGGCCGGAAGAAGAAGAAAGTGAAGTGATCCATGTGCACTGGTACGAAATCTGCCAGTTCAGGTTGCTCGAGCCGTTATTGGCAATTACAAAGGAGCGGAAGGCATCGGAAGGGCTAAACTCCAGCGAAGAAACACTTACATACAGGCTGGCTATGCCCGGTGTGATTGATATGTCACAACGCACAACTACATCCGGTTCTACGGTTACTGTTTTGGAATTGCTCACAAATCCTTCCGACTGTACCTGTACGGCATACTGTCCGGGAGTCAGTTCCTGATACTCGAAACTGCCGTCGCTACCAGTGACAGTCGACTTTCCGCCGGGTAGCAGGGTGACATTGACATTTCGGAGAGGCTCGCCCGAGGTTGAATTGGTGACAATCCCGTGGATGTCGCCAAACATTTCCACGTTCTGTCTTGTACAGTCGAAGATCGCAGTCATTAACACACAAACGATTAATAATCTCTGGTAATTCATATTTCCGTTATTTAAAAAATCAATTATTCCATTATACTCTGTAATTTGTTATTTCAATTTAAACACTTCAACCGGAACATTTATCCTTTCCATTGCAGCGCCGCAAGGCTTCCGATACGGGTAACGTATACGGGCCGGGATCAATGCTGATGTATTCGTACCGGCCGTCATTTCCGGTCGTTGTCTTGACGCCGCCCGGATTCAGCGTGACGCCGGCTAACCGGACAGGCTCTCCCGATTTGGCATCGGTGACAATGCCGTAAATACTCCCGAACACGTCTGCTTCCGACCGTGAACAGGCAAACAGAAGGATGGCCGGGAGAATCAGACCGGCGCTTACTGCCCAAATTATTTTTTTCATCGTCATCATTTATATTTGTTTTATACTAAAAATTAGAACCGAATGGCCAGTTGCAAGCCTGCATAATCGGGCGTGGCAACCGGCATGAATGTGTAATTTGTGCTTTTTACACGTATAATACGCCGGGCGCCCGGCGCGGCAATTGCATCAATCAGATTGTAAACATAGATTGCGGCAGCGGCTCCGATACAGACGTTCCGGGCGGTTTCGAAGTTATTGAGATAATCCGAATAGTCGGTTATTTTATGTATGTCGTGTGTCTGGCGGATTTTGGCGGTATAGTCTGCCCGCAAGTTTTCACAAACGATGATGCCGCCCGCACACAAGGCCTCTCCCGCAATCAGACAAATCCCTTTCGCCGAGCTTCCCTTGTGGATTTGTCCCCAGCCGGGCAGAATGGCCGAACGGGAGAAACCTCTCAGGCCGTATTTGTTCGTGAACCCGAAAACGTCGAACATAGCACGCCGTCCTTTTTTGGCTACGGCATAAAGCGTGTGGAACCTGAATTGATGCCGCCCGTTTTTATAGACATCTTCCCAGTATTCATCCACTTTTATGTAATTGATGTATACCGGTTCGCCTTCGGTCACTATTTCGAGCGAATAGACGGTACGGGACTGTCCGCGGACGCCGTAGCCATCCGAATGTTTTTCGGAAGTAAGGCTCACTGAGTCGCGTACCTTTACCAGTTCCGTCCGTTCGACAGTTTTTATCAGTTCGTGAACGGCAAGTTCGCGGGACGATTCAAGGTCGCTGCCATGGTCGGTATATACCTTCGTGAAATAATAAGTGTCATTGCCCGGCGAAGGGAGTACCGACAGCCATCGGGGTTTGATTTTATCGGATTTGTCGGCTGCCAGCGAAAGGGTTCCCTGTCCCATTACTGCGACAAGGAACCATACGACCATATTGCATCTCATCATCATTGTTCTTCCTTATATGATTTCAGATCTTCTTCTACCTGTTTCTTGTAGCGATCGAATTCAAACTTCACTTTCAGTTTCTGATCTTCCGGAATCTGCTGCACAACAGTCTTCGCTATCTCGTCGGCCATTTCGGAAATTCCATCCAGATACTCCAGACAAACGTAGATTTGATACTGATTGTTTGGAAGTTTGTACTTGATGTAGTCAATGACGCTGGTATTCTTTACGACTTTCCGTTCCACACCGCTTATCAGATTCTTAACGCCTCTGGCGTGATCAGTTACGCTCTGTCCATCAGTGCCGGTCAACGTCATACCATCCGTTTGCACTTCCGTTGCGGTAGTTATAAGGTCACTCATTTTGCGTACAAACTCCCCGCGCGCCTGTAATTCGGCAACGCTCTTTGCGGTAGATTCATCGTAATCCACTCCAACACCCACCGTTCTTAAGAGCGGTTTTTCCTTTTGTAGTAGTTCTACGCGATTCAATTTAATTTCCGTTTTACCATTTTCTCCCCCTGTCTGCAGCGTTGCCTTCTTTGAACCGCAAGAGCATACGGAAAGGGCGATTACACACATTAATGCATTAAATAAGATACTTCTTTTCATAATAAAAACTATTTTAATATTTTGCCTACTTAAAACGGGCATCGGCTTTCCCTTTTTGTTTATTTTATTTCATATCGTTTTATATCACTTTCTTGCCGTCTTCCTTACCTCACCGGAACTGTCTTTGACAATCCATACGTCGCTACATGCTTTGGATATGTTTTTTAATGCCGGAGATGCTATTATCTGTTATTTCTGTAATTCACGTATGATTTGAATAATATTGTATCCGATCACAAACGGCGTCACGAAAAAGCCGAGCAGACCGGAGACAAAGAATTTTATGCCCAAATAGATCGGTATGGCCCGAAGGTTCAGTACCCAGAGGAATCGCGGGAAATATTGATTGATAAATATCCACCCACCGTACACGCATGTCAACATATAAGCATTAAACACACGTTCCTCGTCGCGCAAAGCCTGTAAGGGATTAACAGTATATACCACAAAAAATATTGCCGCACAGATGAGTACATGTTTTGCATAACGCCAAACAGTGTAACCTTTTCGGTTCCCGTTACATTCCGGACATATAGGAATGGTGTGCTTGTGTGCGCAATCGTAACATAACCCTTTCCCACAATCTACGCAATGCGCTACGGCCGCCTGGCCGGGATGATAATAACAGTTCATGATTTGCTTATTTGTTGTTTGACTGATATTTTATTTCATAGGCATCTAATAATCATAACTATCATACTTCCGATTACCCATCTCTTCGTATTTGTCGAAATGCGATTTACCTCCCAGTAATTTCCGGCAACATAGAGTGAATTAACTTTAGTCGTATAAACGATTGAAACAACGCCCAACAACGAATAGAAAAGCATTGACAGGATAGCCGGAACAGGATAATAAGAAAGTGCTACCGGAGGGCGGTATCCGCCGGAAGTTTCTTTTTCGGTAATATGTTCTTCGGGAATTAATATATTGTTCATAAATTAATCATTACTATTACCAAATAATCCTACAATAAAGCAGATTCCAATAAATATTAATGTTGCAATTCCTAAGACTTTCAGATTCACCCAAAAGCTACTGAATAATCCTAAAAAGCAGGAAATAAGACAGTAAAAATAACCCAATCCAGCACTACTATATATTACATTTAGAAATTTTTCATTGCCTTTTATCCAATCTTTTATTTGTATTGCTATCGACAAGAAAGAGAATCCTCCAGCGAAAAATAACACACTATTAACAAATGAGTAAAAGCAACCTATAAAACATCCGATCGTTAAAGCCAGTATTGCAAACCCTATTATAGAATCATAAATATCACTGTCTTCATCCTTTTTATTTATTCCGGTCATTGATTTAATAATCTTTTCACCCGGGAAAAGCATGTATCCCATAAAGATTCCTTTTTTACGGTTGTTATTTCAAATAATTCATTGCTTTTTGCAGCCATGGTAGTCCGGCAGAGTCTACCATTTGCGCCGAAGTTGATATTGCAGAGGCAAAACCGTTTATGCTCGGAATGTTAAAATCGTGTCGGTCGTTATTGCAGCGGAGACGCATCTTCTGCAATGGAGCAGATGCACCGCAACCTTTGCAATGGACATAAGCATTTTCATCAAGATACAACACTCCATTGCAAACATTACTTTCCCAATGTTTTTTACTTCCATGTCTCCAATATTCTCTTGGGCTGTTTCGTCCTTCCTGCAAACAAACAGGGCAAGACATATAAATTTCTATTTTCTTCATATTTTCTATATTCGTTCCAAATTATTTAAATACTGTCCAACAGGAATTTTTCTATTATTATCATATTTGTTGTATTCTGTAAGTGTATCAAAATCGACTATATTTTCAAACCCTTTGTAACCGATTATCTCGTCGGGGATATTGTCGTGCCGTTCAAACTGCATAATGGTTATAATTTTATGACGATTGTTCAGTTTTTCCAATTCGTTCAATATTTTCAGATAATAGAAACGGTTGTCCTGCACTTTTTCGATATTCTTGATAAAGATAATAGATGGCGCTATTTGTTTTGCCTTAATGAAAACATTTTCGATTTCGTGACTTGCATCTGACAGTGACAGTGAGAACAAATCAAGAATATCAACCGTAAGCACTTCGTAATTATACTGCTTTGCAAACGAATATGCCAGAGTGCGTTTACCGCTGCCTTTTGCGCCTGCAAAAATCACGTTGCTTTGACCTTGTCTGCCACAAAGCGTTTCGCGCAGATAATTTTTTGCAAGCAACTCATGTATTTCCATCATTTTCACTTTCAATTTATCGAAAGCAATCAGTTCGTCCCATGCAACAGGGGCTGCCTGCGTTTCGTAATTTCGCAAAGAAGTGGGCTTTATGTACTTGATTGCGGTGAGGAAGTTTTCGGGCGAAAGCTTTATTGTTCCTTTATCCGAAGTCAGGTTTATTTTCCCCGTTTCTTCTTCAATTTTTATACTGCGGCGTATGGCATTCATTACTGCCTCACGGTAAAGCAGCGAAATATCTGCGCCCGAATAACCTGTTGTCAGTTCGCTCAATACTTGCAGGAAATCTATATTTACATTGTCGTGCAGAACTTCCTTTTTGTCGAGTGGCACATATTTTGTCAGAATATCCAAACGGGCCGACGGAGCAGGCAGTGGTACTTCAAATTCCAAATCGAAACGTCCAGGGCGGCGCAAGGCGGGATCAATGGCATTGAGCCTGTTCGTGGCGCCAATAACAAAAACCCCCGAATCGCTATTCAAACCGTCCATCAGCGACAGAAAAGAAGATACAATGGATACCTCATAACCCTGTGAATTTTTAGTTCGTATAGACGTTATGGCATCTATTTCATCAATAAAGATCACGCAATTACCCCTGGCGCTTGCCTGTTCAAACTTTTCTCTTATTTGTTTTTCGCCCTGTCCTACATATTGAGAAAGCGCATCCGTCAGGTCAATCGTGATAAAGTTTGACCCCATAGATTGAGCGACAGCCCTTGCTATCATCGTTTTGCCATTTCCGGGAGGCCCATACATCAACAGCCCTTTAGGTGGTTTTATTCCAAATTTAGCAAGCAAGTCGGGGTGCGTCACTGGTATCTGAATTATTTCGCGCAGTTTGTCAATCAGGTGGCTTAATCCACCGATTTTGTTGAAGTCAATCACTTTTTGACGATTTTCGGGTAATCCTTCGTAATTTACACTGGTTTCGTCCCGCATGATAAGTGCAGGTTCTAAATGATTTTTCGGTGCAGGGTATATATGCACTACTTCGCCAAGAACAGGCGTTTTTGTTTTAGGTTTGAGCCAAACGCGCTGCCCAATGAAAGCTACGGCTGTGTTCAAGAGGAAAGCGTTCGAGGCGTTACGTATTTCTTCATCAGCCCACAAATTTACCTGCTCTTTTGGCAAATGTATAGTAATAGCATTTGCCTTGTGAATTTTCTCCAACAACACTTTTTCGACTTCCAACGGCATTCCGTTTTCGTAAATCCACGACGGATTTAGTATTTCTTTCGGAACATACAAATATCCTTCTTCCGGAGTCGATTTCGGATTTAGACATTCTATTTTGGTATAGAACACAAACTTTTTCACCGTATTGTCAGAACGGACTTTAACATAAACGGGGCTTTTAGCCTCCTCTGCCGAAACCAAAATATCGAAATCCTTTTTCGCCAGCCAGACCGACAAGTAATGCTGTATAAAAGCAGTTTCTATCGACGCATCATATATTCGTAATTTCATAACTGTTATCTTAAATTCTGTAAAAACTTTTGAAGCCAAGGCACGCCGATAGCACTTACTAATTGTCCTGCTATAGCTATCACGCTGCTAAGTGCAGGATTACCCTCTGCAAATACAATCTCGTACAGTCCCGAATTTGAATGTTCCGGAGTATCGGATTGAGGCTCGTTGATCGCAGGCTGTTCGGTATTCGAGTGTTCCTGATGATCGGACAGAGGTATGTTAGAACTATTGATGTTTTCAGGTTCGTGATGACAATCGGTGTGGATTTTACATTTTTCAACCTGACATTCTTCTTTACATTTGTCACAATAGAACATCGCATTATCGCCAATATAAATTTGCCCGCCACAACCATGATGTGACCAATACTCAGCAGCGCCATGCTTTTCTCTTTCATAGCATATCGGACATGCTGCATAGAGTTCAAAATAAGTAAAGCCGTCCTTTTCAAAATTTTTCATACAATGTTTATTTAGCCGTTCAACTTCCCAAATTATGTAAAAACTCTTGCAGCCAAGGCACGCCGGCGGCATTTACTAATTGTCCTGCACAAGAAATAACGCTGGCCAATGCAGCGTTAGATGCAAAGTGGTATTCGAGTTCGTCTGAGCTGGAATTTGAGTGTCCGGGACAGCCGTATTTCCATTTACCGACGTGGCTGCGTCGTTTGCATTTTTCACAGTAATATTGTGCATCGTCACCCAAATACAGTTTTCCGCCGCAGCCGTTGTCGGCATGTTGCCAATAGTCAGCGCCGCTGTTTTTCCCTCTTTCGTAGCAAACCGGACAAGCCAAATAGGCTTCGAAATAAAGGTTACTTCCTAATGTTATACTTTTCATGTTCTTATTTTTTTGATGTTAAGATTTGTTTTTATTCTTTTTTGTCCCCTTCTTCGGGCTTTGATTCTTCTTTTTTGCTTTCAAAAAAAATCGTAATGCTTTCTTCAGTATAATCCGTCAGTTTTGCATTTTTTTCGGGGAAATACTGATTGAGCAATTTGTAGAGCAGTAGCGATGGCGCTTTGTCGTTGTACAGTGTCTCAAACGATTTGTACAGACGAACAACACCTTCTTCCATTGTTCCGCGCTGGTGTACGGTTAGTTTTACTTCTTCGTTTTTATCGAGGAATGTTTGCATGTCGACGTGTACAATAGGGCCAGCTTTTATAAATGCATCAATACCAGCTTTCACTGCTGCTTCTTTTTCTGCATCCGTCATACTGTCTATACGCCTGATGTCACATACATATTCTGTAACGGCTTTTGTTACTTCCAATACGCTCTCTATTTGCCTGCTGATAACAACGGCAACAGGAACGAAGAACTTTTCGACATCGTTGGGCTGTATGGATTCATTTCTGCCTCCATACCATTCCAAAAGGTCTTGCAAGAAGTATTTTACTACTTTTTCAAACGTTTCCTTGTCGTCGAAAGCTGTTTGAAAGAGCAAGGCGGAGCACTGCAACTGGATTTCGCCGTAAAATGAATCTTTTGTTGGCGGTCGTTGATAGTCGTCATGCCTATCCCTGTTTGTTTTCAGAGCTGTGTATTTTAAATTTTCCGTAGCGCCTTTTTCAGCTTCCAGAAATAATTCAAGCCTTTCCAGTGAAACAATTGTGTGATGAAAAACATCATCCAGCATTTTCATTTTAGCTTGTAACTGTATTTGCCTTTGTTGTATCATAATCTATTTGATTTAAATTCAATTATTCTTTAGTTTCTAATTTGTCATGCAATGGCATCTTCTCCATCGGTTTTCCGGGTGTCATCGACAACACTTCCTGTAATGAGATAAGATACCGTATCAAATCCGTTCTTTCCACCAATTGTCCCAACATTGCAACTGCGAACGGATATTCAAGTTCGGTATAATTATCAATACCTTCTTCGTCTTTCAATGCAAACTGACAGGTGTCCTCATTAACTACCCAGTCGGCAAGTTTACCTGTTTTACCATTTGCCGGACACTCAATGTGCCAGTCATCGGCATCAAGAATCAATTCCAAATCGAGTGTATTATGATAATTCCACACGACTTTGTCTGCATATTGTCCTTGCTGAAGTTCATTAAGGAGTTTAGGACTTGCAAACTCCAACTTGAATTTTCCTAATATTGCTTGTGTCATATTATACTAAATTTATTATTTCCCCTACTCATTTGGCTTTTCGGACTCGCCGCGTTTTTTAAAATGGTCTCTGCTTCCATTCCCGAATTGTTGCTAATAATCTTTGTCATAATTTTCTTGTTTTTTTTAATTGATATTTCCCAATAAATATTCACTTAACGTACTGTTTATACCCAAATATACGACCTGTTGTCCGGACGGATAAAAATATCTGCCCGAACAGAGGTCTTTCTTACAGGTTACTCTACTGTGAGCGGTTTGTCGAACATCGTTTTACGCGGTTCTTTGAGTAAGGTGCCGGGAGTGTACTGTGTGGTCACTTCCAGCAGATACGTTCTACTCGACAGATCCGGGATCATCACGATCAGCTCCGATGGGTTGTTGGTCACGATGTCCGAAACGTCTACCCGGGTGCGTTCGGAGGTGGCCTGGTTTACAAAATAGATGCCGTTGGCGGCGTTGCTGCCGTCGATTCTGATTTTGTATCCGGAGATTTTCAGGTTACATCCGGGCGTAAGCAGGTTTTTGTATAACCGCGCCTTGACTGTGTGCATATCTTTTGCCATAAATCTTAGTATTATTAATTACTTCCCTACTTCTTTAAAGGCTTTTCGGGATTCGCCTCTCCGCTTTTCGTGGAGACGCATTGCATGCGTCCCCACAGGGTCGCCAGATACCCGTTTTTCATCTGTTTAAGGATCCACATACGTGTTTCCCGTATCTTTACCTCTATAATATTTCTCTCCCGTAATGCCTTTCCCCTCATATTCCATTTCCTCGGAAGTTCCGTCGCTGTAATATCCTCTTACATTTGACGGTTTCCCACTCCCGCTATCCCCCCAGCCGAATGCTTTCGAACATATCCATAAAACGCCTATACCGACAGTGATGATTATCAATAAGGCCATCAGGGCCGAGGCTATTAGAATGCTTCCAAACGTACCTAATAGATAGGCCGAAGAGCAAAACAATGCACCTTTCAGTTTGTCGCGACCAAAACATTTGAAAATCATGATTATTTGAACAATTTGTAGAAGTATCACTACAGCAAACAAATAGGGATGTCCGGCTTTAAAGAAAAGGGTGAAAATAAACCCCAGAATAACACCTCCCACGCTGCTAAGCCATCCAAGAAAATAATTACACTCCACATTATTACGTGCGGGAATATCTTCTAAAATGATGATGTAACAATAAATCTGATTATAAACAACGCCACACAGAAGAATGAAATTAATAACAGTCCATAACCATCCTACGCGGTCGGGAGTACAAAACCAAATTGAGCCTGTGCCAAAGAAATACAGTATTTCAATACCGCTGACTGCAAGGAAAAGTGTATTAAAGACTCCATAGTTCCCATCAGACACAGACCTGCCCTTTGTTCGTGAAATCCGCATGAAAAACAAAATGACGGACAGTATCAAAATAGCCCATGTCATTGGTTCTTCCCGTTGTTCCAAATACAATTTGAATGAAGAAGGTGATGTGTAATCCTGCGCCGAAACCGCCGTACTGAATAAAAATGTGCCAAGCACGCAGATAATTTTCTTTTTCATTAGTTTATTTTATTAAGTATAAATGATTTTGTTATTTATCACTGTTAAATCATCTTCTCTATTTTATTAATCACGGCGACCAGCGTTTTTGCATAATCGGGGCCGGTAGCATACGTCGGGGCGATGCGCCGGGCGTATTCGCGCGGGTCATGGCGATATGGCCATGCGTCGCGGTAGAGCGGGCCTTTGAGTAGCGCGAGATGATCTTCAAGGCATTCCTCGATCGAAGTGTAGGCGCGAAACTGGCGGTACACGCTGTAGCGGTATCTGTCCGGGGCAAGCTGTTCAACCGAAATCACTTTTTCCGGTGGTGCAAACTGTTTATCCGGTGTACTGAATATTTCGGTGGTCTGCAACAGATTGACCGGTCCCGTCCACGACGCGCCTTTGGTTACGCCGAAGATGTTGTTGCCTGTCATCTTGATTTTCCAGCCCGTTTCCAAAGCGGCCTGTGCGGTGAAAAAGAGGGGATGCAGGCCATCATCCGATTCGTACAGACGTTGGGCAGCAGGGTATATCTGGCGGACAAACTCCGCTTCTTTCCCGACTTCTTCCTGTGCAGGAATAGAGACAGATTGCTTTACTGCGTCCGTAATGACGGGTATGGATTCCTCCGTCATGACAGGGGACGAACCCAATTCCGTTTTGCCACGCGAAGTTTCGTTGTCATCCGCCGATACGTCGTCCGGCTGTCTGTCTCCCTTTTCAATGCTGTTCTCGAATCCGAACAGCGTATAGTCCACCATTATATTGCCGGTCGTGTCGTAGACGTCTTGGCGGTCGCGGGCGCCGTGCGGGTAGTGTTCCGTGCGGTTGAGGGAGGCTTGCCAGTAGCCGACGAGGTCGTCTTTGTTAGCGCGCAGTTTCTGACGTAACAGGGCGGTAACTATTCCGCTAACAGCTATTATACCCGAAAGCGTCGGGGCGGCTACGGTCAGCGCGGTTTCTACAGCGGCAAACAGGCCTTTGAAGGCGTCGCTGTCGAGTACATGGTCGGCATCCAGCGCAAAACGGCGGATGTCTTCGTCCGATTCGATGACCCACAGTTGAATGTTAAGCGCGTCGGGGATTTGTTCGCCGGTGTATATGGCCAGACCCGCTTCGCCGAACAGCAGGGACTGATTGTCTTTCACTCCGTTGATTCCGAGATGTGCGCTCTGGGCGAAACGGTTGGCTTCGGCCAGCGTTGCGTCCAGGAGGAACTGTTTGCGGGCGGCCTCATCGGGCAAACCCAGCAGGTCGGAGAGAGAGGGCTGTTGCAGAGATAGGGCTGACCCCGGCTCAACAGCAGACGGTACGGACGATGCCGTGACATAACTGTAAATGTGCATTTCGGCACGGTTGAACAACCCCAGGAATCCTTCCCGGTTGTTGAACACTTTGATTTTGTTGATTCTTATGTAAAACATGATAATATGATTATTTATCCATTCATTTGTTTCGGGTCTCTTTTCCGTCTCCCGTCGAGAGATGTTCTCTCCTTCTTTCGAGAGACTCTCTCGCCCTTCCTTGAGAGACCTTTTGTCCGGACGGGTAAAAAGTTTTTATCCGCCCGAACTGAGGTCTTTCTTACAGGTTACTCTACTGTGAGCGGTTTGTCGAACGTCGCTTTACGCGGTTCTTTGAGTAAGGTGCCGGGAGTGTACTGTGTGATCATTTCCAGCAGATACGTTCCACTTGACAGATCCGGGATCATTACGATCAGCTCCGATGGGTTGTTGGTCACTATGTCCGAAACGTCTACCCGGGTGCGTTCGGAGGTGGCCTGGTTTACAAAATAGATGCCGTTGGCGGTGTTGCTGCCGGCGATTCTGATTTTGTATCCGGAGATTTTCAGGTTACGTCCCGGGGTGAGCAGGTCGTTGACACTGGCGGTCTTCACATCGGTTACCTGTGTGATGACAGCGTCCGTGTCGGCTACGCCGAGGATTTCGACTGTTACATTTGCCAGTTCTTTGCGCAAAGTGGCGCCCTGATGAAATTCAAACAACAGGGTGTGCTTTTCGCTGTTGAACTGTTCCCGTGGGTTGTTGGCGACGCCCCGTACGTGGGGGCCTGCCGTGAACCATCCCGTGTTGACGGAAAATCCGTCACATAACTGATACCCCATTTCGTCGAGAAACAGGTTTGTTGCATGTTCCATCGCGGGCGCCGATATGTCGGCTCCACCGCGTGAAAAAGCAGATTCACAAATATCCCGTATGCTAAGCGTGCGTTCGGGATTCGTCCGGATCGACAGGTCGTCCGGGTCGGGCGTAAGCAGGTTTTTGTATAACCGTGCTTTGACTGTGTGCGATACTTTTGCCATAATCTTACCGTTTTATTAATATTACCCCTGTTTGAAGGCATTTCGGGTATTGCCCCCGCTTTTTTGTAGAGACGCATGCAGAGATGCGTGCGGAGACGCGAAGCATCGCGTCTCTACAGGGTTGCCGGATACCGTTTTATCTTTATTTGCTGAGTTTAATAGATGAGTGAGGGAATATGTGGATGAGGGAATGAGGGATTGGCGGGATAACAAAATAGCGGAACATCCGGATTCGGAAGTCCATTCATTTTGAATGTTAAAGGTTGAATTTTTGCGCCCGTTGGGCAAATGTGGTATGGATGGAGTTAATTTACAGCGATATACGCTGTCACCCCCCCCCCCCCCAATAATCGTGCCAAAGTCTGCTGCTAAGCGACTTACAGGATAATTATTTTTGAAAGAAAGGTACATACCGACAAAGTTTATATTTATACTATATACTCGAATTTTCTGTGTTTTGTGTCGTCCGGCACGAACGTGTATTGAAGCCACCCCGTGCATTTCAACCGCAAATTTTAATCATGATGCGTACAAAGGTAATGTATTTTATTTAATATATTATATGTATAAGAATTTTTTTTAGAAAAATTTTGTGGCTCCGTCCCTGCTGCGTGAAATAATGGTTTTGTAATTCGGGGGTTATTGTACTCCGAATTTGTGTAATTACATATAAATGTTTAATTTTACGGCCTATTTCAGGATAATATGTACATTATCCGGTTGATTTTGTAAACTTTATAAATTAGATATATGAAACGGGACAATGTGATTTTTGATGTTATTGAACGTGAGTATCAGCGTCAGCTGAAAGGTGTTGAACTGATTGCTTCCGAAAATTTTGTCAGTGAGCAGGTTATGCAGGCTATGGGCAGTTGCCTGACGAATAAGTATGCGGAAGGATATCCGGGAAAGAGGTATTATGGCGGATGCGGGGTGGTTGACGAGAGTGAAAACCTCGCCATTGAGCGTCTTAAGAAGCTGTTTGATGCGGCATGGGTGAATGTGCAGCCTCATTCCGGCGCCCAGGCGAATGCCGCCGTGTTCCTTGCCGTCCTGAATCCGGGCGATACATTTTTAGGATTGAATCTTTCCCATGGCGGTCATCTGTCTCATGGATCGCCCGTTAACAGTTCCGGTATTTTATACCGTGCTACCGAATATAATGTGAAAGAGGATACCGGGTGTGTTGACTATGACCAGATGGAAGAAGTTGCGCTGCGTGAAAAGCCGCGCCTGATTGTCGGCGGAGCGTCTGCCTATTCCCGTGAGTGGGATTACCGGCGTATGCGTGAGATAGCGGATAAAACCGGAGCCTTGCTGATGATTGACATGGCGCATCCGGCAGGTCTTATTGCCGCCGGATTACTGGATAACCCGTTGAAGTATGCGCATATTGTTACTTCTACAACGCATAAAACGTTACGCGGTCCCCGCGGAGGCGTTATCCTGCTCGGCAGGGATTTTGAGAATCCGTGGGGAAAGAAAACGCCCAAAGGAGAGCTTAAAATGATGTCCCAGTTGCTTGACTCGGCTGTTTTCCCAGGTATTCAGGGCGGGCCGCTGGAACATGTGATTGCCGCTAAAGCCGTCTCTTTTGACGAAGCGTTACAGCCTGAATATAAAGACTATCAGGCGCAGGTGAAGAAAAACGCCGCAGCCATGGCGCAGGCATTTATGGATAAAGGGTACAAAATTATATCGGGAGGTACGGATAATCACAGTATGCTGATTGATCTCCGCACTAAATTTCCGGAATTGACCGGGAAAGTAGCGGAGAATGTACTGGTAAAAGCAGATATTACCGTAAATAAAAATATGGTGCCGTTTGACAGCCGTTCCCCGTTCCAGACCTCCGGTATACGTGTCGGAACACCGGCTATTTCCACCCGCGGGGCAAAGGAAGCCCTGATGGGTGAAATTGTGGAACTGATTGACCGGGCGCTGTCGGATCCGGAATCGGAACCGGTAATTAAATCCGTACGTGACCGGGTAAATGCCACCATGCAGGATTATCCTTTGTTTGCCTGGTAGATCCATGTATAATTACCCGTTTATGAAACATTCGATTTATTTATTCGCTGTTGTGATATTTTCATTCCTCCTGTCATGCGGAGAGGGTGCAACCCCGGTGGAGGAATATAATAAAGGGATCCATATCATTCCCAGGCCCCAAAGTCTGGTAGAGCATGAAGGCGTGTTCCATATCAATTCGGGGACGGCCTTTTATGCTTCCAATCCTGAAGCAAAAACAATCGCTTCCTTTTTTGCATCCGGGATGAGGGCGTCAACCGGTCATTTGTTGAATGTGAGCGATCATGATCCCCTGAAGAATGTGATTTCACTTTTGATTGATCCATCGCTTGATGTGAATGACGAAGGCTATGATCTGAATGTGACATCTTCCGCTGTTACCGTTAAGGCGAAAACCCCGCAGGGTTTGTTCTATGGCATGCAATCGTTCATGCAATTATTGCCGGCTGAGATTGAAAGTCCCCGGAAGGCGGAACATGTCGCCTGGGATGTGCCGTGTGTTACTATCAAGGATGAGCCGCGGTTCGGTTATCGCGGGATTATGCTGGATCCGTGCCGCCATTTTATGCCGGTGGCGGATGTGAAAAAACAGCTGGATGTGCTCTCCCTGTTCAAGATAAACCGGATGCACTGGCATTTGACGGATGATCAGGGCTGGCGCATTGAAATCAGACAGTATCCGAAACTGACGGAAGTCGGCGCGAGACGTATGGAAGGCGAAGGTTTTGAATATGGCGGGTTTTATACCCGGGAGGATGTGAAGGAAATAGTCCGGTACGCAGCGGAACGCTTTATCACGGTCATACCCGAAATCGAAATACCGGGCCATGAAATGGCTGCCATCGCGGCTTATCCCGAACTGTCCTGCCGGGAAGAAGTGTTGCCTCCACGTATCATCTGGGGAGTTGAGGACATTGTTTTATGCGCCGGTAAAGAGAGTACGTTCGAGTTTTTTGAAAATGTATTTAAAGAAGTGGCGGAACTTTTCCCCGGTAACTATGTGCACATAGGCGGTGACGAATGTCCCAAGTCGGAATGGGAAAAATGTCCTTTATGTCAAAAACGGATTCGTGAAGAAGGGTTGACTGCCAAAGACGGACATACGGCGGAAGAACGCTTACAGAGCTACTTTGTACAACGCATGGAGAAAACGCTGGCCAAATACGGAAAGAAAATAATCGGCTGGGATGAGATCCTGGAGGGCGGTCTGGCCCCGACGGCAACGGTGATGTCCTGGCGTGGCGAACAGGGCGGAATTGCTGCGGCAGGCATGGGACACGATGTGATTATGACACCCCAGAACGACGGCATGTATCTGGATCGCTATGAAGGCGACTACCGGATCGATCCTGTTACAATCGGCGGATTTGCTACCATAGAGACCGTTTATGCGTACAATCCGACACCCGATACGCTGGTAAATCAGGGGATTGACAAGTTTATAAAGGGGGTGCAATGCAATACCTGGTCCGAATATATGTATACGAATGAATTAAGGGAGTACCGCATATTTCCGCGTATCCTGGCGCTTGCCGAAACAGCCTGGACGCACCCGGATCAGAAAGATTATAAGGATTTTGAACGGAGGATCAACAATGCCCTTGTCCGCCTGGATGCTTACGGTATTAATTATTATATACCCCAGCCCGAACAGCCCAACGGCTCCTGTAATTTTGTCGCTTTTACGGATAAGGCCACACTGACGTTTACAACAAGTCGCCCAATAAAGGTCGTTTATACGACAGACGGAACGGAACCGACGCCTGAATCCGCTGTTTATGACGCTCCGATTGAATTTACGGAATCCGGCACATTGAAAATCCGTTCGGCGCTGCTTTCCGGCAAGATGAGTCCGACGCGCGTCATTACTGTCGAAAAACAGGCGTATGCTCCGGCTGTGGAGGTTGCGGACAGGAAGGCGGGATTGAAAATGAAAGTGACGGACGGTATGTATCTGAAATCATCCGGGATTGCCGGTAATGCCGTATGGAGAGAATCCGTGATAAAAAGTTTGCGTGAACTTACGCAGGCTGTAAAGACAGATGCGTCCATGCGTGGCGTCGGTCAGTATGCGGCAGTGGCTTCCGGATATGTTGATATTCCGGAAGACGGCGTATATTTTATTTCGTCGGATCTGGAAGAAGTCTGGATAGACGGTAAACTGCTTATTAATAATGAAGGAGAGGTAAAGCGTTTTTCACGTAATGACCGCAGTGTCGCTTTAGCCGGTGGATTGCATGAGTTAAAAGCCGTATTTTTAGGTCATATCATCGGTGGATGGCCTTCCAACTGGAATAACGGCAGCATAAAGATTCGGAAGGATGACAGGGATCAATTTAAACCGGTAAGACCGGAACAACTGTTTTACGAATAATCGCTGAAGATTTTTGGGTCGCCGTATGGAAATTATTATTATTCTCGGATTAATCATACTGAACGGAATACTGTCAATGTCTGAAATCGCCCTTGTTTCGGTGCGGAAGGCGCGTCTGGAAACGCAGGCTAAAAAGGGGAAGAAATCAGCGCAAAAGGCGTTGACGCTGGCCAAAGAGCCGGACCGTTTTCTTTCGACTATCCAGATAGGGATTACATTAACCGGTATTCTGACCGGGCTGTTTTCGGGTGAAGCTTTTGCCGGAGACCTTGCCGGCGTTTTGTCATGCGTTGCGATCCTGCAGCCGTATGCGTACATGATATCCAAGCTGGTTATTGTGATCATTGTGACTTACCTCACGCTTGTGCTGGGCGAACTGGTGCCCAAGCGGATCGGCATGGGCTTTGCAGAGCAGGTGGCGATGCTTGTGGCGAAACCGATGGATTTCCTTTCCAGGCTGACGGCTCCTTTTGTCTGGATTTTGTCTACAAGCACAAAGGTCGTTGTGACGCTGATCGGGCTTGGAAACGTGAGGGATCATAATAAAGTGACGGAAGAAGAAATCAAGGCGATCGTCCATGAAGGGTATGAAGGAGGCGAGGTGCAGGAGGTTGAACAGGATATTGTGGAGCGCGTGTTTCATCTGGGCGACCGTACCGTAGGGAGTATCATGACTCACCGGAGCGACCTGATATGGATTGATATGTCTGACAGCGTGGAGAAGATACGCAAAAAAGTGAAGGCAAATCTTTACAATACGTATCCGGTTGCGTCCGGAAAATTTGATAATATAAAAGGCGTCGTTTTCCTGAAGGATTTATTCGGGAACATTGATTCGCCTGATTTTTCGATCTCCGATGTCCTTCGTCCGCCGCAGTTTATTCAGGAGAACATGAGTGTTTATAAAGCGCTGGAACAGTTTCGCCAGGCCTGTGTTAAATATGGCATGGTGACGGACGAATTTGGAAGCGTACAGGGGATTGTTACCCTGAAAGATATCATGGATGCCCTTATCGGTGAAGTCAATGAGATGGATGAGGAACCGGAAATTGTGGAGCGTAAAGACGGCAGCGTGCTTGTGGACGGGCAATATTCATTTTACAGTTTCCTGGATTATTTCGATATGGCCTGGCTATATGAAGAAAATGATTATAATACGCTGAGCGGCTTGATCCTGGAGGAACTGGAGCGGGTGCCTAAGACAGGGGATACTTTTTCATGGATGAATTTTGACTTTGAGATTGTAGATATGGACGGAGCGCGCATAGATAAGGTATTGGTTAAAAAGAAATGAAGACAGTTCTATGATAAAAGCAGTATTTTTAGACATCGACGGAACCATGGTGAGCTTCAAAACGCACCGTGTGCCGGAGAACATAAAGCAGGCCCTGCGTGAAGCCGGGAGTAAAGGCGTGAAACTCTTTGTAGCGACAGGACGCCACCGTACGGATATAAATAACCTGGATGATCTTGAATTTGACGGATATATTACGCTTAACGGGGGATATTGTTTTGCCGGTGACCGGGTTATTTTCAAAAAATCGATTCCCCGGGAGGATGTGGCGGCATTTGTCCGTTATGAAGAAGAGGTGGAACCTGTGCCCTGCTTTTTTGTAGAGGCAGACTGCGTGTCGGCCAACCGGACGGATAAGCAAACGGAACGCATGATGGAACTGGTGCATTTTACACCGCGTATGATTGTTCCGTCAAGGGAATTTCTTCACCGGGAAATTTTCCAGATGACGGCCTTCTTTCCGGTAGAGCGTGAAGATGAAATTATGAAGCGTCTTCCGGGCTGTACGGCTGCACGCTGGTATCCCACATTTGCCGATATTGTTGCGCGGGGTGTGGACAAAAGTGTCGGTCTGGAGAAATTCGGAGCCTGTTTCGGGTTTGATACGGATGAAATGATGGCGATCGGCGATGGCGGGAATGATATTGCCATGATCAAATATGCCGGGACAGGCGTTGCGATGGCTAATGCCGGCGACGAAGTGAAACAGGCCGCCGATTATATTACAACAACGGTAGATGACGATGGGGTAGGGAATGCCCTGCGACATTTCGGGGTGATCTAAAGAAAAAAAGAAATTATGTTACACAAAATGAAAGAAAGGCGGACGGTCCGCCACTATACGGAACAGGATATTTCCGGAGAGTTGCTGAATGAATTGCTGGAAGTTGCAGCCAGGGCTTCGAATACGGGTAATATGCAGCTATACAGTGTGGTTGTCACACGTGATAAAGCCGGAAAGGAAAAGCTGGCGCCGGCTCACTTTAACCAGCCGATGGTCACCGGGGCGCCGGTTGTCCTTACATTCTGCGCCGATGCCAACCGTTTTGTAAAATGGGCCTCGTTGCGTAAAGCGGATGCCGGATTCGATAATTTCCAGACATTCATGGCCGCCGTTATTGATTCGATGTTGTTTGCGCAAACCTTTTGTGTCGCAGCAGAAGAGAAAGGCCTGGGCATTTGTTATCTGGGAACGGCTACCTATAACGCCGCTCCCATTATTGAAGCGCTCTCCCTGCCACGCCTCGTCGTGCCGGTAACAGCCGTTACGGTTGGCTATCCTGCGGAACCGCTGCCCGAACAGTCGGAAAGGCTTCCGTTAGCTGCTATTGTGCATCAGGAACAGTATGCGGATTACACGGAACCGCTCATTGATACGTTCTATAAGGAAAAAGAAGCCCTGGAAGCAAATCTGAAATTTGTAAAGGAAAACCGTAAAGAAACGCTTGCACAAGTCTTCACCGATATCCGCTATACCCGTAAAAACAACGAATTTTTCTCGGAAGAATACTTGAAAGTCCTCGAAGCACAAGGCTTTGGCCCGTTTCGGGAGAAGTAGACTGAATATCCTTACAGAAATCTTCCATATCATAATAAAAACTACCCAAATTACATCCGTTCCGGATGAACAGGTACTGCGTAACATCAGTTATTAACCAATTAAACATCTTCGACTTTTCGGGGTACAGGATTCTGTGATTTCGCGTGGAGAGGCTCCGGCGCTGAAATGTCAGAACGCGAATCCTGCGCTCAGAGAAGGGTAAAACTCTTCCATGTTGCTGCGGACGCCGAAGCTGGCGTACAGGAAACTCAAACGGACGATCAATCCGCTTTCCACTAATCTGAGTTTTGGATAATTTTTGAAATCAGCGTCATTAGTTTATGACATGCCGAGAGGGGACAGGCAAGAGATGCCAGTCTGCAATTGGTTATATATTGCTGTAAATCAGTAGAAAAGTTCGAGTTGAGCGGTGGGTTGTTGCCATTCAACCTTTATTGCCGGCTTTTTGTCGAATAAAGAGTATGCACCGAGTGCCGCAATCAGGTTCATAATGAAGTTATGGATGGAGCGATGGTGGGCGTGTTCCACATCGCAAATAGGTGGTGATTTAAAAAGTATGCTGCTATAAAAATATGACAATGAAGGAATAAGTTATATTTTTAGTGGTGATATAAAAAGTATGCTACTGTAAATATTTGGCAATCAGGGAATAAATTTGTATTTTTGTAAATGAAAATAAAGATAGAACTTGCCAAAGCACAAAGATAAAAAGAAACGGCAAGAAATCATA
>JAISCL010000073.1 GCA_031265585.1 Tannerella sp.
TAGGGTTCGAGGGTCAGGGGGACTGTGGTAAGTCCGTCGCTTTGCGTAAAGGCCTTCGCCGTTCTTATGTCGCCCGTCAGTGCATCCCATATTTCGGGACGGAAACCGGAAACGCGAAAGGTACAGTTTATCTTTTGCCGTTCTTCGGTCTGATTGCTGACGAAGTAGACGTCTTTTCCGGCTACCGTGTAATGAATATAGTCAAAATCCGTTTTGCTGTCATTGCCTGCGACCGTAAAATCGGGTTTGACGCCCATATCCGTCAGGAACTCGCGGGCTGAGACGCCCCATGCGACGACGCCTTTTCCGTATGTCTTCCGTCCGATGAAGATGCCCATTCCCTTGTCGGACGCTTCTTTTCCCCATATTTTATCGGCCAGTTCGCGGAACTGTTTTTGCGCTTTGTCGCCTCCGCTCAGGCTGATATAATGTTCGGGCCTGTATCCGATGACGGCTGCTCCCTTTCGCAGCAGTTCATCGATTTTTTTCAGCGCATCGAGCGATAATACTTTATGGCCGGGAAGAACCAGTACTTTGTATTCAATGCCTCCAGGTACGGTTAATTTTCCATCCCGCACTGTTAACTTCAACAGCACATCTTCGTTCGTGACGTCATAATCAAAGCCCGGCATGGCGCCCGCCGGATCGGAATGTTTATAGGGAAAAACGTTCGGCACGTGATCGCCGTAATAATAAAGAACATCGGCCATAAACTTCCCGTTTTGGACGATCGCCTGCGTGCGGTTCAGATAATCGATAAAAGGCGCCGACTCGTTCCACCACGTAACCTGCGGATTGACGTGTGTACCGGCGAAATATTCCTGTCCCGGCAAGCCCATTTCGGGGGGAGAGCAGGTGAACGTGTGAAAATACAGGCGGTTCAGTCCGGCGCAAACCTCGTGATCGAAGGATGACTTCTGGTCGCGCCACAGTTCGTCGTTCCAATGCGGCCCGATCGTTGTAAAAGACTCGGCTCCGACAATCCTTTTGCCGTAGATATGCGCTGCCGACGAGGCCTGCTTCAGGAAGAAACGGTCCTGCGGACGGGGACGGTGCGGCGAGGGCGACCAAAATTCGCTCATGACAATATCGCTGAACCCGTAATTCGTTATCCCGTCAAGCGGACCGGCGTGTGGGCCGGCAGATTCGGGCTGTATTCCCATGTTATGTTTGTGCGCAAGTTCTGCAAACCGGGCGTAATGGTTATTTGCCACCAGATCTGCTATTGTCTTCCTGAAATCGGCGAGGAAAGCGTTCGAGACATTCACGTCTTCCATGACATATCCTCCGATTACCGGCAGGTAAATTAACGGGTCATAGCCGCGGTACGACTTAAATTCTTCCCGGAAATTGTCCGTCCAGTTCATGCCTCCACATTCCCAACTGTCGGTTTCCATATTTTTAAGGGTGGTGCCGGTATGATCGCCCGAAGCCTTCAGGATCGGCTCAACCACGTCGTTCCAGTAAAAATCGAAGGCGTCCCGGCTCATGTAGTCGAGCACGTCTCCCTGCCATCCGCTGCTTGAGATTGATACTTCCGCATTTGTACAGGTATAACCGATCCGCATGATACTCCATTCACCTTCCGGCGCCTTCCAGGCGAGATTGCCGCCGGCGTCCATCTGCCGGGTTATGTCAATGATCTCGTCCTTTTTGATTTTAAAAGTCGTTTTACCGGTCATTCTATTGTCCGGGCGGGTATTGTCGAGCAGGAAACGGCAATCGGGCGCCGAGACTCCCAGTTCGTGATAACCCAGTTTCATATCCAGGAACGTGATCTCCTCGCCTGTGATATTTTCATTTTTCAGGGGTAACGCCAGTACGGCAATATCTTTATAGAAACTGTTATGCGTACGCGGCGTTTCTAACGAGACATTGACAGCAGAACCGCCGGTGATTTTCGTTTCCGAGTAAGTCAGCTGTTTGGCGGCATACTGCGGCGTGACGCGCGGGCCGCCCAGATTCCAGCCACTTTGTATGTTAAAGCCGATCTCCAGTCCCAGCCTTTTTGCTTCGTCCAGCGCAAAGACAAACAAATTGATCCATTCCTCCGAGCCGAACAGCGGGCCGGCCGGTATGTCCTTATTCCCACGCAGATTGTGTCCTCCGGCGTCGAAGATCATGGCGCCATAGAAATTACGGGACTTCATGGCTTCCAGATCTTTGGTAATCGCCTCCTTCGTCACATTCCCGTTCAGCCACCACCACCAGCAATCCACGCCATACAATGCATCCGGCGATTTGAAATAGCCGGCAAGGTCTGTATAATCGACCACCGGGGCGTCCATACCGTTCTCATTATTAACGGCTTTGTTGCAACAGAAAAACAGCAGGCCTGCTACTGTTATCCATAAAACTCCAATCTTTTTCATGTGTTCGTATAATTATAAATTTTTGATACTAATTATTTCAATGAAGATGAAAAAGAGGCGGTCGAAACCACCTCTTTCCGATGAAACGCTGATATGTCTGCTTATTCTTCTACAAAATTACCGAAAAACTGGAGTTCGGAGAGCATCCACTGTTCATTACCGTTCGTATCTTCGACCCGGAATCGCAGATAACGAAACGGTTTGGACGTCATGGCAGGATCAATATCAAACTCAAATAAAGCATTTCATATCAAGATTAAAGAACCCTTTCACCTGAGGAAAAGCGCTTACTTCATCCCGGTCAAATTCATTGATACCGGTAACAGCGTCTGTCTGATGTCCTCCCGCTCCGTTAATTAGGATCTGCGGGATGCCCAGTTTTTCCAGGACAACGGAACGCGC
>JAISCL010000095.1 GCA_031265585.1 Tannerella sp.
TTGATTGTAAGATTTAAATTGTACCTTTGACATAAGTTAAATTGTATGCCCCAAAGATACAAATTTTAGGGGACATGGAAAAGTCCGAGCTTGAGTAAGTTCGGACTTTTTGCAAAATAAATGAAGGTGTACCTTTTGACACACCCCCTACGGCATTGGGCCGGAGCCTTGCTTCTGCCGCGGCGCAGTCTGGAGCGCAGGTTATTTTCCGATTAGTGAAACGGCATATAGCGGATAGATTTTGACATTTGGGTATGTTCCGAAATTTTCCATGGAACAGCGAATGCCGTATGGATATTTCTTTTCGGACAGGAATTGAAACATGCTTTGCATGGAGCCTTTCGTTCCCGATTTCACTTCGAGGGGTACAATATCGGCGCCGGACTGTACCACGTAATCGACTTCGGCGGAACTGCCCGCTTTTTCGCGCTGCCAATAGTAAAGCTGCATGGGAAATGTACAGGGCGCCGATTTCAGCAATTCCAGTCCTGCGAACAGTTCGGCCAAAGCGCCCCGGTTTACCTGTTCCGGTTTTTCGGCAGTAAGCAACTGACCCGGGTCCAGCCGTAAAAAACGCTGATAGATTCCGGTGTCGAATATCAGGTATTTGCGGTGCTTCGTATTCATTTCTGCAGCCAGTGGGAGGCCGTTGGCCGAGGTGTGCGTCACGGGATAAATAATTCCTGCCAGTTCCAGCAGTTCCATGCTTTCCTTAATCTGCCGGTAGCTGGTGTCTTTCGACGCATGGACGTATGTAAATTTACCGCCCGTTTGGTGTATAACGGAAGCAAAAACTTCGCGTAAACGCGAGGTCGGAACCCGCTCCCTGTATTTGGAAAAATCGTCGTAAAGCGAGAAGGTTAAATCATCCAGCATTTTCTGGCAGTCAAGCAGCGAGCCGCCACGAGCATATGTGGCCACCACTTTCGGCATTCCGCCGATAAGCATGAAACGCAACAGTTCCTGCAAGCACCGGTTATGAAGGGATTCCGAAAAAGAATCCTCCGGCGTCGCCTTTTGCAGTGCGCCGGCCAGCATACCGGCGCCCATTGCCCGCAGGTATTCGTCGAATGAAAACGGATACATATATATGGAACGGATACGTCCTACACCGAACGAGGGAACTTCCTGCAAGGCAAATTCCAGCAGTGAACCCGCTGCAATAACGTGCAGTTCGGGATATTCTTCATAAAAATAACGCAGGGAAGAAATGGCGGGAATGCAGGCCTGGATTTCATCCAGGAACAGGAGCGTCCGTCCGGGAATGACCGGCATATCATACAATGCCGAAAGTTCGTCGCAAAGTCGCTTAGGCGATGAACTTCGTTCAAAGAGCAGTTTCGCATCCCGGCTTTCCTTTTTTTCAAAATTCATTTCCAGAAAGGAATCGAATTGCTTACCCAACTCTCTTACGGTCGAAGATTTTCCTACCTGTCGCGCCCCGCGCAACAGGAGGGGCTTACGATACTCATCCGTTTTCCACTTTGACAGTTCTTTGTCAACAGTCCGTTCTAAATATTCTTTACTCATGAATATACAAATTATAACCGGTTGTTTTCATGGCGCAAAGATAGTTGTTTTTCAAAATGAATAGGCAATAAAGTGACTGTTTTTTCATTTTCTATACCCGATAAGATTGTAAAAATTTTATTTTTTATACCCGATAGGGTGTCTTTCTAATCCTTCCGGCTGTATTCAATTCGTTTGATGAAAGTATTGATCAGGATCAGCGGATCGGTTCATTTGTCGGCATACCGGGTATTCGGTGCTTCCAAACATATTTTCGTAATTATTTCGAACGTCAAAATGGCCTGTTTGTATTCCCATTCAGTCGCGGTAAAGTCCAGTTGCAGCGGGTCGACCGACTTGTCGACAACATCTTGATTACGAACATGAGAAAAGGTATAACGGCGAAGTTCTCATTCTCGTCTTCCGGCCCCAAGTCTATCGCCATCCTGGCCAGTTTGGCTGTCTGCGCTACTTCTTTCACCGGAGCTATGAAGCGGAAATGGAGTAATTGCAATGTGCTGTCGGCCTCCTGCTGTTTAACGATCTGGCGGAACACAAGGCGAAATTCGGCGAAGTAATCGGACTTTTCCATTAATATAAAGGATTGAATTTGTTATACTCCTGCTCTTCCACTAATTTCCGGTAAAATTCCATTTCCGGTTTCAACGGACAACGCGGCTCTTTTGAGGAAAACGTGCTTGCCCTTTTTAAAACTTTTTCCATAGACTTCATTTAAAGATAATTGCAAATGTAGGAAAAAGAATTTAATCCGACAGACGGATACAGGGAAATTTTTTCTGCTATCTAACATCCCAAATATTCAGGAGATACAGCCGGCAACAAATTTCCAATCAAAAATTTCTTTTGTGAAATCAGGGAACTGAACTGTTCAAATTGCGACCTAAAAAATATTCATTTACAAACAATTATCTAATATTGATCATCTTTTGTAATATTTTTGCAACACAATAATAAAGAGAATTTAATATGCATGCAATATCCTCTTAACAAGGATAGCTGATCTTTGCATTGTAGAAAGTGAGCGACAAAAAGATTGTTTAGGTTTTTAGCTTTACATCATGAGCTTTTTAAATATGGTAACAGAATGATGTTTTTTAGGTACAGAATACTATTATAAATACCGCACTGTTTATTAACAACAGCAACTGGAGTCGCATGCCGTGAGGCACGCGGCTTTCTCTTTTATGCAGCTTCTTAAAAAACTTCACTTTGAAGATTTTTTATCGCGAAAAACCATATCTTTACGCAAAATTATGACATCATAAAAATGAAATATACAAGGATTAAAAATACAAAACACCCGCTTTTCGTTCAGGTATGGAATCTCTATAAAAAATCTTTTCCACCGGAGGAACGCCGACAGCTTCGTACGCAAAGCAGGATCATGGACAATCCGCTATATCATGCCGAAGTAATTACCGATAAAAATAAATTCATCGGATTTATTTTATGGTGGGGATTCGAAAACATAAGATATATAGAACATCTGGCCACATCTCCCCGTTTGCGCGGAAAAGGTTACGGACGCCGTGTGCTTGAAAAATTTATCTCGAAATCGACCACTCCCGTACTGCTTGAAGTGGAACATCCCACCACCGAAATAAGCAAACGCCGTATCGGCTTTTACCAACGTACCGGTTTTGTTCTTAATGAACATATCTACAAACATCCGCCATACAAAAAGGGAGGAGAATATGTATCGCTGATGCTGATGACCTGTCCGGATGCAATAACTGAAAAGGAAGCCAACCGTTTTTGCGAAGAATATCATCCGGTTATTCACGCGTCTGTTTTGGGATCGAAGTAACGCTCCAGCTTTTCCGTCAGGAAAGAATCAATCAGCCTCGGAAACGGATATTCATCCAAAGCGGACAACGGTATCTTCAGATATTTTTTCAGGGCTGCGTTTTCCTTCTGTATTTCAACCCGGTAAAATGTCGCATGCAGAATCTGGTGGGATAAAACATGTTTTACATCATTCGTCACAACAGAGATGGCCGGTTCTCCTGTTCCGCGAAATAACCGGTTGAATGTCTTTTCATCTTTCAGTTCCAGAAAGTCCATGGATGCGGCCGTTTCAATCATCGGAAATTCATACAGACCTTCCCATATATCTTTTCCTGCACGGCGACGCAAATAAGTATGCGAATCATAAACCGTAAAAAAGTAGTTCAGGTAGCGGTCCCGGGTTTTCGTTTTGTTCTGTTTGACGGGGTATTGCTGCGGATTACCGGACGCATACCCCAGGCAACTGTCCGACAGAGGACACTGTTTGCAATCCGGATTTTGAGGCACGCACTGCAATGCGCCAAATTCCATCATGGCCTGATTATGCATACCGGCCTGATCGGGAGGCATCAGCAAGGTAGCCAGCTCAAGGTATTTCTTTTTCCCTTCTCCCGTATCAATGGGAGCAGTAACAGCATACAGGCGCCCCAGAACGCGGTATACATTGCCGTCGACGACCGGATAAGGCCTGTTCCACACAAACGACGCAATTGCCGCCGCCGTATAGTCGCCAATTCCTTTCAATGTCAGGATCTCTTTATACTGTCCGGGAAAAATTCCATGATAGCGCGACATGATATCTTTTGCCGCTTCATGCAGGTTCCGGGCGCGGGAATAATACCCCAGACCCTGCCAGCATTTTAAAACGTCCTGCTGTTCCGCTTCCGCCAGACTCCTCACATCCGGAAAGCGGGCGACAAAACGCATATAATAATCCAGTCCCTGCGCAACTCGCGTCTGCTGTAAAATTATTTCAGAGATCCAGATGAGATAAGGATCTTTCGTATGACGCCACGGCAAATCCCGTTCATTTTTCCGATACCACTCCCGAAGGATTTTACTTTCTTTATAAGTATTATTCTGATACAACATATTTAGTTCGTTATCCGGATTTTTCTTCGAATAAGGGTACAAAAGTAATGTTTTTTATTAGTTCTAAGTACTATCCAAAAATTAATTCATATTATTATATTATCTTTGCGCCCATTATGGGACGCGTGAACACACCAATATTAACATCAGCGCAACGCCAGGAATTGGAAACAGGACTCAGGGAAGGCAGGAGCCACTGTCTGCGGATGCGTTGCCAAAGTATCCTGTTGAAGTCAACGGGTCGCAAGTCGAAGGAAGCGGGCCGGATAACAGGCATGAGTGATGCCGGCGTGAACAGC
>JAISCL010000122.1 GCA_031265585.1 Tannerella sp.
ATCGCCGTCAGATGGACGGTTCGCGGCGACAATACGATGTACCACATGGCGCCGACAGGTATCAAAGGGATTGATCTGTATTCCCTCGACAACGGAAAATGGCATTATGCAGGCACGGCACGACCCGCGGGAAAAACATCTGTCGGTGTTGCCGTCCAAAATCTGTCCGGCGACATGAGGGAATACATTGCCTATTTTCCGTTGTACGACGGCGTGGAATCGGTGGAAATTGGAGTGGAACAGGATGCGGTCATCGGCCGGCCCGTTGATAAGCGCTTGACTAAGCGTCGGGAAGCGAAACCCATCGTTTTTTACGGAACCAGCATCACACAGGGAGGATGTGCATCGCGTCCGGGCATGGCCTATCCCTCGATTCTGGGAAGAATGTTGAACAGGGAAACCGTCAACCTCGGATTCTCCGGCAACGGGAAACTGGATTTTTCGCTCGCCGAAGCGATCAGCCGGATAGATGCGGAAGCGCTTGTCATCGACTGTCTGCCGAACAATACGGCGCAAACGGTGAGGGACAGCGCATCCCGTTTTATCACCCATATTGCGAAAGCGAAGCCGGCGATGAAAATATTCATGCTGGAAAATCCGGAATACCCTTTCGCCCGGTTCGATCTGAAAGTGCAGCAGAGAATTGCGGAAACCAACAGGGAATGGAGGACGCTTTATTCCACGCTTAAAAAAGAAGGTTACAGGCAAATCGTTTACATCCGTGCAGACGGACTGACAGGCAGCGACGGAGAAGCTACCGTCGACGGTGTTCATTTCACCGACCTGGGTTTCCTTCGTTATGCGGAAGCTTTATTCCCTTACCTGAAAAGGTATCGGGTGAAATGACTTTGCATGAATCACATGTCATTTACACTTTCCGAGGCCGCGGATTTATCATTTCATATAAACAGTAACTCTTTAAAACCCGTCTCAGCATGAAAACTTTAATAATTCATTTCGCAAGCGTGAAGTAATACACAAAACCATCCCGCGCGCAGTATAAACAGTTTTTTTGAAATGTGGCGGGCCGGATTTTTAGAGGTATTCATTCCAGCTTTTGATTTGAATGTCTTCCGGTTTTAATGTGCAGAATGCTGTGATGAAGGCGTCTGCCAGGCGCGCGTTTGTGAGCAGGGGAATGTTCAGGTCGATGGCGGCGCGGCGTATTTTATAGCCGTTGTCAAGCTCTCCGGCTGTCAGGTCGCGGGGGATGTTGACAACCATATCAATCTCGCGTTTGTGCAGCAGGTCGAGGGCCTGGGGGTTGCGGTCGTCGCTGGGCCAGTATACGTGCGTGCTGTCTATTCCGTTCTCGCTTAAAAACCGGTGTGTGCCTCCCGTGGCGTACAGTTTGTATCCTTTTTCCTGCAACATGCGGGAAGCGTCGAGCATCGCTACCTTTTGTTTCGATGTGCCGGTGGAAAGCAGCACGGCCTTTTCAGGGATACGGTAGCCTACGGAAAGCATACTCTTCAGGATTGCTTCCGACGTGTCGTCTCCCAGGCAGCCCACTTCGCCTGTCGACGCCATGTCGACGCCCAGTACGGGATCCGCTTTTTGCAGGCGGTTGAAGGAAAACTGGGAGGCTTTGATGCCTACATAATCCAGGTCGAACTCGCTTCCGCTGAGCTTTTCGACCGGCAGGCCGAGCATCACGCGCGTAGCCATTTCAATGAAGTTTATCTTCAGCACCTTGCTGACAAACGGGAAGCTTCGGGAGGCTCTCAGGTTACATTCTATCACTTTTATCTCATTGCCTTTTGCCAGGTACTGGATATTGAAAGGACCTGAAATATTCAGTTCACGGGCTATTTTCCGGCTGATGCGTTTGATGCGCCTCAGTGTCTCTATATATAATTTTTGTGCGGGAAACTGTATCGTGGCATCGCCGCTGTGGACGCCGGCAAATTCAATATGTTCCGAGATGGCGTAGGCAACCACTTCACCGTTTTCCGCTACGGCATCCATTTCTACCTCCTTCGCATGTTCGATGAACCGGCTGATGACCACCGGATGCTGCTTGCTGACGTTGGCGGCCACTTTCAGGAAGCGCACCAGTTCGTCTTCATTGGAGCAGACATTCATGGCGGCGCCGCTCAGGACGTAACTCGGACGTACGAGCACGGGAAATCCGACTTCCTTGACAAAAGCATTCACGTCTTCCAGTGTGGTCAGTTCTTTCCAGCGGGGCTGGTCCACGCCTATACGGTCGAGCATTGCGGAGAATTTATGACGGTCCTCCGCATTGTCAATACTTTTAGCCGTCGTGCCGAGGATGGGTACCCGGTTCGCGTCGAGCCGTACGGCCAGGTTATTGGGGATCTGTCCTCCTGTGGAAACGATGACCCCGTGCGGATTTTCAAGCTCAAGGATATCCATGACACGTTCGAATGTAAGTTCATCGAAATACAGCCGGTCGCACATATCGTAGTCGGTCGATACGGTTTCGGGATTGTAATTGATCATGACCGAACGGTATCCCTCCCTGCGTATGGTATGCAGGGCCTGGACGCCACACCAGTCAAATTCCACGGACGAGCCGATGCGGTAGGCTCCCGAACCGAGCACAACGATAGAGCGGCGGTCACCGAGGTACTGGATATCATGCTCCGTTCCGCTGTATGTCAGGTACAGGTAGTTCGTCTGCGCCGGGTATTCGGCGGCCAGGGTGTCGATTTGCCTGACTGCAGGGAGGATGCCCAGCCGCTTGCGCAGGGTGCGGACCTGTTCAATGTCGCGGTCTTCCATGCGGTCTTTCCGGACGGCGCGCGCAATCTGGAAATCGGAGAATCCCCGGATTTTTGCCAGGCGTATCAGTTCGCGGAGCTTTTCGTCCGCCGTGTCAAACGAGGACAGTTTTTCGAGTTCTTCCGCCGTGTGGATTATATTTTGCAGTTTATATAAAAACCATTTGTCTATTTTGGTCAGGTCGTGTATCTGGTCGACGGTATAGCCTGCGCGGAAGGCTTTGCTTATAATGAATATGCGGCGGTCGGTCGGTTCATGAAGCGCTTTGTCCACATCCGGTATGACGATTTCCTTGTTTTCAACAAAGCCGTGCATGCCCTGTCCGATCATGCGTAGCCCTTTTTGAATGGCTTCTTCAAAGGTGCGGCCGATGGACATGACTTCTCCCACCGATTTCATGCTGCTTCCCAGTTCCCGCGCCACTCCGTGGAATTTCCCCAGATCCCAGCGCGGGATCTTGCAGACGACATAATCCAGCGCCGGTTCGAAAAAGGCGGATGTCGTTTTGGTAATGGAGTTGTTGAGATCGAATAGTCCGTACCCCAGTCCGAGCTTGGCGGCTACGAATGCGAGCGGATAGCCTGTCGCTTTCGAGGCCAGCGCCGAGGAGCGGGACAGGCGCGCATTCACTTCTATGACGCGGTAGTCTTCGCTTTCCGGGTCGAGTGCATACTGAACGTTACATTCCCCCACAATGCCGATATGCCGGATGATGCGTATGGCAAGCTCCCGGAGTTTGTGATATTCAATGTTGTTCAGTGTTTGCGAGGGTGCGATGACGATGCTTTCTCCCGTATGTATACCCAGCGGGTCGAAGTTTTCCATGTTACAGACCGTTATGCAGTTGTCGAAACGGTCGCGCACTACTTCGTATTCGACCTCTTTCCATCCCTTCAGGCTTTTTTCGACGAGTACCTGCGGCGAGAAGGAGAATGCTTTTTCCACCAGTGCGTTGAGTTCTTCCTCGTTGTCACAGAATCCGCTTCCGAGGCCTCCCAGTGCATAGGCGGCGCGTATGATGACCGGGTAACCCAGTTCCGCGGCGGCACGGCGTGCGTCTTCCGCATTTTCGACTGCTTCGCTTTTGATTGTTTTCACCTTGATTTCGTCCAGTTTTTCAACGAACAGTTCCCGGTCTTCAGTATTCATGATGGCCTGGACGGGCGTACCGAGCGTCCGGACGTTGTATTTTTCGAGGATTCCCTTCCTGTAAAGGTCTACGCCGCAATTCAGGGCCGTCTGTCCGCCAAATGCGAGCATAATGCCATCGGGCTGCTCTTTGGCAATGACTTTCTCGACAAAGAAGGAGGTGACCGGGAGGAAGTATACCTTGTCCGCCACCCCTTCCGAGGTCTGTACCGTTGCGATATTGGGGTTGATGAGTACCGTATAGATGCCTTCTTCCTTCAGGGCTTTCAGGGCCTGTGAGCCTGAGTAGTCAAATTCGCCCGCTTCGCCTATTTTTAACGCGCCCGAGCCGAGGAGTAATACTTTTTTTATCTCTTTCATGTTTACATCATTTTTTTAGTGGTTCGAAATAAGTAAGATCCGACAGTTTGTTTTCCGGAACGAAACGTCGGGAATATTTACGTAAACATTGGGAATATTTCCGTACATAATATTGCATATTCTTCATCTTTTAACGCTAAGAACAGACCGATTCTGCAAACCGGTCGAATATAAATTCCGTATCGGTAGGGCCGCTGCATGCTTCGGGATGGAACTGTGCGGAAAAGAACGGTTTTTTCCTGTGGCGTATGCCTTCGTTGGTTCCGTCGTTCATATTGATGAAAAGCGGCTCCCATTCGCTGCCCAGCGTACTGCTATCGACGGCATAACCGTGATTCTGCGATGTGATATAGCATTTGTCCGTGCCGGTCATGCGTACCGGCTGGTTATGGCTCCGGTGTCCGTACTTGAGTTTGTAGATTGATGCGCCTCCGGCTTTGGCCAGCAGCTGGTTTCCCATGCATATTCCGCAGACGGGCTGCTCTTTTCCGAGCGCTTTGCGGATATTTTGTACGGCCGCATCGCACGTGTCCGGATCGCCCGGCCCGTTACTGATAAACAGTCCGTCGTATTCCATCCGGTTGAAATCATAATCCCATGGAACGCGTATAACGGTCAGGTCTCTTTTGAGGAGGCTGCGGATGATGTTGTGCTTTACGCCGCAATCAATGAGGACGACACGCTTTTTGCCGGCTCCTTCGTTGTAGGTAATGACTTCTTTGCACGAGACCCTGTCTACGAAGTTGACTTCATTGTAATGGAAGGCCGACAGTCGTGCCCGGATCGCCTTTTCGTCCGCATCGTTTCCCGAAACGAGGGTTCCGATCATGACGCCCTGCTCGCGGAGGCGTTTTGTCAGGGCGCGCGTATCAATTCCGTAAATGCCGGGGATGCCTTCTTCCTTCAGCCATTCGGCCAGCGAACCGACAGAATTCCAGTGGCTGCACTGATAACTGTAATCGCTGATAATGATGGCGCCGGCATGTATCTTCTCACTTTCCATGAAGATTGAGATTCCGTCCGGCCGCACCGTTCGCGCCGGAACGCCGTAATTGCCGATCAGGGGATACGTGAGAGCCATCAGCTGTCCGGCATAGGAGGGATCTGTCAGGCTTTCGGGGTATCCGCTCATCGCCGTGTTGAAAACGACCTCGCCGGTAACGGATTTCTCCGCCCCGAAGGCGTATCCTTCATACCTGCTGCCGTCGTCCAGGATTAATGTTGCTTTTGTTAAGTTCATTTATTGTACTGTTTAAAATATGTTTCTTCCATGTAGCTGATGAATGCCCGGTTAACCATCCCGGTTCCTCCCGGGGTAGGGTAGTCTCCTGAAAAATACCAGTCTCCGGGGTGATCCGGGCAGGCGGCGTGCAGGCCTTCTACCGTCTGGAAGACCAGTTCTATTTCCGCATGTATGTCCGGCCCGCTTAGCATTTCGGCCATCTTTTTCGAAATGTCTTCATCCGTGAACGGGGCGTAAATATTTTTTACGTAATTTATAATTGTTCCGCCGGTATGCAGCTGCTGCTTTTTAGCCTTGTGATAGGTGTCTGTGATCAGATCCTCCTGCTTTTTTTCCCTGAGCAGTTCGATGGCGGCTTTAAAGGCGATGAACTCATCCATGCTTGACATGTCGATCCCGTAACAGTCCGGATAACGGATCTGGGGGGAGGAGGAGACAAACACGATTTTTTTCGGGTGAAGCCGGTCCAGTATGCTGATAATGCTTTGTTTCAGGGTTGTTCCGCGTACGATGCTGTCGTCTATTACGACCAGGTTGTCTTCTGCCGCCACGATGCTGCCGTATGTTATATCGTATACATGGGCCGCCAGGTCGTTGCGGCTGTTTCCTTCGGCAATAAACGTGCGCAGTTTGATGTCTTTGATGGCTACCTTTTCGCTCCGTATCCGCTGCAGCAGGATTTTTTTCACTTCTTCATTGCTGATGGAGGAACCTTTCTCAACGATTTGTTTTGTTTTCAGTTCGTCGAGATAGGCGTGCAGTCCTTCCAGCATGCCGTAATAGGCCACTTCCGCCGTATTGGGGATGAACGAGAATACGGAATGTTCCAGGTCATGGCCGATTTTTTCCAGGATGGCGCCGACTGCGTTTTTTCCGAGTTTTTTACGTTCCCTGTAGATGTCAATATCGCTTCCGCGTGAGAAGTAGATGCGTTCGAACGAGCAGGCGCTTAACGGCCGGGGTTCCAGGATCTGTTCCGTTTTTATCCTGCCGGCGCGACTGACGAAGAGGGCTTCGCCGCGTTGCAGCTCTTTAATGTCGCTGGTCCCTACATTCATAACCGTCTGGATGACCGGACGCTCGGAGGCCAGTACGACGATTTCGTCATTCGCATAATAAAACGCCGTGCGTATGCCCCAGGGGTCGCGTACGGAAAAGGCTTCTCCGCTTCCGGTCGCACCGCAGATGATGTATCCGCCGTCCCACGTGGCGGCTGCTTTCCTGATTACGTTCGTCAGGTCGATGCTTTCTTCTATGGCACGGGTAATTTCCGTATTTTTCAGTCCTTCCGATTCGTATTTCCGGAAAAGGCGTTCGGCTTCG
This sequence comes from Tannerella sp., assembly GCA_031265585.1. Lineage (GTDB taxonomy): Bacteria > Bacteroidota > Bacteroidia > Bacteroidales > Tannerellaceae > Tannerella. Next base: position 6,824 of record JAISCL010000122.1, read on the forward strand.
CGGTCGAGGCTGTGTCCGAGCTGTTCGAGGATGAAATAGGTATCTGCGTAGCGGCGGGGATGCTGCCCGGTTGATGTGATGTCCTGAAAAATCGAATGTATGTTCGTCATGTTGAAGTTCCCGCAGATGGCCAGGTTGCGCGCACGCCAATTACTGCGTCGCAGGAACGGATGGATATAGGATAATCCGGATTTGCCGGTGGTGCTGTAGCGCAGGTGTCCGATGTACAGTTCTCCGGCAAAAGGCAGATGCGCCTTTGCATAGACCGGATCTTTCAGGCACGCTGCCGGTATTTCTTTGTAATGTCTGTATACATTGTCGAATATCTCTGTAATGGCCCCTGTGCCGGTGGCTCTTTCGCGGAACATGTATTCGTCTCCGGGATTGGCTTCCAGCTTGACGCAGGCGAGGCCGGCGCCTTCCTGTCCCCGGTTGTGCTGTTTCTCCATCAGCAGGTACAGCCTGTTCAGGGCATACATCCACGAACCGTATCTGTCCTGATAATATTCTAACGGCTTCAACAGCCGTATCATGGCTACGCCACATTCATGCTTTACTGTTTCCATTTTTTACAGATAAAAAAAACGAACACTTTAAAAGAAAAGTGTCCGTTTAATTCATTCCTCTCATGGTTATCATGTCTTATTTTAAGATACTGTATTTACCAATGATCGGAAGCTCTTTCATTTCGCCCTTGGCGGCATTGATAATTCCTATGATCGCCAGGATTAGTATTCCTATTGACAGGATGCTGAAAATCAATGCTATTACAGGTACAGTAAAGAGTAGAATGTAATAGATAATGTAAAAAACTATACTCACAATAAAAAGCAGGATCCCCTGATTTGCGTGGAAACGCGCAAACGGAGATTCTTTTGCCGCAAATATTGGAACTAATACTAAAATCCCCAAATAAGCAAGGATTGCCATGACTTTGTTGTCCTGTACATCTTTCGGATCAACTGTAGAATTTTCTGCCATAATGAATGTTTTTTAAGTTAATAATATATGATAAAATCTTGATTTAAAATTTCCAGCAAAGGTATAAGTATTTTTTATATATCAAAAAAAAATGGAAGCCTTTTTTTAAACAATCCCTTAAATCCGCAGACATTTGTATTTACATAATAGGCAAAGTGTTGAAGTAAAATAATTTACCAAACACTTTGCCCTGTGCAAGATTTCACTTATCTTTATGCACCACCAAAAAA